>DOKO01000414.1 GCA_003510825.1 Stenotrophomonas sp. | reverse complement strand
GACCCGCTCTTCCGATCTTGTGCGGCCGGCGGCACCGGGGGCGGCAGCGGCCGTGCGCGGGTCGCCCACCAGCACAGCAGCGAGCCCGCGGTCACGCAGGCCACGCCCTGCACGAAGCCCATGCCCGGGTGCAGCGACAGCCACACGCTGCTCCACAGCACCGACAGCACTGGGGCGAAGTAGGAGAAGATCGCCATCGAGGTGACGTTGCCGTGCTGCAGCCCATGGTTCCAGCACGAATAGGCGGTGGCGGTGAGCAGGCCGAACACCGCCACCTGGGCCAGGCCGCCCCAGTGCAGGTGCAGCGGCGGCGCATCGCCCAGCGCGTACTTCAGCCACAGCACCGCGGCGGTGGCGATCATGAACAACGGCACCGCGTTGCGCGAACCGCCGATGCGCTTGGTCACCAGCGAATAGGTGGCCCACATGCACGAGGCGGCCAGCGCCAAGGCATAGGCCAGCGGGTTGCTGCGCAGGTTGGCAAGCAGCATCGCCGGCGACCACGCGCCTTCGCCGGTGATGACCAGCACCACGCCCAGCAGGCACAGCACGGTGGCCGGCAGCAGCAGCCAGTTGCCGCGCTGCATGCGGGTGAGCACGGTCAGCAGCACCGTCAGGCACGGCCACAGGTAGTTGATCATCACCAGTTCCAGCGCCTGCCCACGATGGTGGGCCAGGCCGATGGACAGCGACAGCGAGATCTCGGTGCCGATGAACAACGCACCGCCGATCAGCAGATAGCGTCGCGGCAGCTGCGAGGGTCGTGGCACGCCCAGGATGAGCGCCGAGAACACGGCAGCGGCAGTGAAGATCAGAGCGGCGCCACCAACGGCACCGAAGATCTCGCTGATCGTGCGCAGCATGCCCAGGGTCGGGCTCCACAGCAGCACGGCGCTGGCGCCGATGAGGGTCGGAAGATGGGGTGACGCGGAGGCGCGCAGGGCGCGGAAGCCGTACATGGGGGCGACGACAACAGAAGGCGATCGGTTGAAAGGCACGCGCAGCAACGCGCCCGGCCCCGACAGCGGGACAGGCAGGTCATGCGGACGCGTGGGTCCTGGGGAGTACGCTGGTCCGTAGCGTCGTCCCCGGAACGCCCCGGCACTGTGCGTTGCAGGGGGGTACGGCGGGAGGCGGGTTACAGCAGCCGACTGGCCGAAGCGGATTGTACGCTTTCGATGCTGCGCCGCAATATGGTCCTGTTCATGAATTTTCGCGGCCTCGCAACTCCCGGCAGGCAGGCCACCTGCCGGGGTCGCATGGCACGGCCGCGATGGCCTCAGAAGGTGTACTTCACCGTTGTGTGCAGGCGCGCCAGTTCACCTTCCAGGCCGCCCGCCACTTCGCGCTTGGCCCAGCTCACTTCGGCACCCAGGTCCAACCGCGGGAACGGCGAGTAGATCAGGTTGGCGCGCCACGACTGCGTGCGCCGGGTGGACAGCGCGCCGACCGTGGACGGATCGTTGTCGATGTACGCCGCCGAGTAGGCCAGCGTGCTGCGCAGGCTGCCGTTCCAGTTGTGCCGCCAGGCGGCGAAGCCGGCATACAGATCCTGTGCCTCCAGGTCGCCGTTGCCATCCAGGTAGGCATCGGGCGCCATGCCGAAGCCGATGTAACGGCCCAGCCCCGGGCCGCCGCTGAAGGTGTACTGCAGCAGGTCACGCTCGCTCAGCTTGAACGAACCGGCCACGCTCAACGCATAGCCCTGGGTCTTGTCGGTGCCGGTGCGCAGCTCGCGCGCCAGGCCGGCCACGCTGAAGTGTCCCCAGTCGCCCTTGGTCTGCCAGCGCGCGGTCACGTCGGGCAAGGTGTTCTCGCCCGAGCTGACATGCGCCGGGCTGCCGGCCTGGTACCAGGTCTGCGGGTTTTCCAGCGAGAACGACCACGGGCCACGGGTGTAGCGCAGCTGTGCCTGGCGGGCGAACACGGTGCCGTCGACGATGCCGACGAAGTCCACGCTCTCCGGCAGCGAGCCCAGGTCCATGAAGTTGGTCCAGGTCTGGCCGGCGGTCCAGCGGTTCCACTGCACGTAGGCGTGGCGCAGCGTGGGCGGATAGCCGTTGGAGAACTTCTCGTTGCCAACGTTGCTGTTGCCACCGCCGAAGAAGTCGAACTCGACGTAGCCCTTCACCGTATCGCCGGCGTCGGTCACCCGGTCCACGCCGAACCAGATGCGCGAAAACTGCGCGTGGAAGTCGGTGTAGCTGTCGCCCTTGCCGCCCACCGGCGTGGCCGTGGGGAAGTAGAACATGCGCCCGGGCGTGCCGTCGGCGATGGTGCCATCGCTGGTGCGCGTGGACATCATGTCCAGCTTGATGAAACCGCCATAGCTGAAGTGGCTGTCACCACTGACGATGGCAGTGTCCTGGATCGGCGCCCGCGGCTTGCCGGCAGGCGGTGCCGGCCGTGCGGCCACAGCGCCACTGCCCTGCATGCCCGGCCCCGACAGCGGCGCCGCACCGGGTTGCACCGGCGGGCGTGCGGCCAGTTCGGCCTCGCGCTGGCTGCGCTCCTGGCTGATCTGGTCCTGCTGCTGCAG
Organism: Stenotrophomonas sp.; assembly: GCA_003510825.1. Lineage (GTDB taxonomy): Bacteria > Pseudomonadota > Gammaproteobacteria > Xanthomonadales > Xanthomonadaceae > Stenotrophomonas. The sequence continues at coordinate 21,592 of DOKO01000414.1, read as the reverse complement.
CAACGCCTGCTTCAGCGATTGCAGCTCGGCCTCCAGCTGCTGGATGCGGGCGTCCTGCTCGGATTCCTTGCTCGACTGCGCGGAGGCAACCGTAGGAACGAACAGTGCGGCGAGGATCGCGCATGCCAAAGGCACGCGCCGGAAAGCGGCAACGTTTGAAACCATGTCTCCCTCCCAGGAACATGTCACTTGCGATGGTGGTGGGCCGCAGGTGCGGCGTTGGGTCAACTCACAGCAGGAACCGTTGCAGCGCGGCGCTGAAGCCGGCAGCGGATTCAACATTCACCAGGTGTCGGCCTGGCAGTACTTCCAGCGCCCCGCCGGTGCGCTCGGCGATGTGCTGTAGATCGGACGGCGGGCACACGGCATCGTCGTCACCGGCGATGGCCAGCAGGGGTACGTGGATCTGGCCAAGCTGCGCGTGCAGGTCTGCCGCACCCAGCGCGGCACAGCAGCCCAGGTAGCCAGCCACCGAGGTCGCTTCGAAGCTGTCGAGGATCTGCCCGACGCGTGTGGCGGCATCGCGGCGGAAGGCATCACCGAACCAGCGCTCCGCCGTCGCCGCACGCAACGGCGCCAGCCCATGCGCGGCCACGGCCAGGGCACGCGTGCGCCAGCTCTCCTCGCTGCCGATGCGCGCGGCGCTGGCGCAGACGACGACGTGGCTCAGCCGCTGTGGCGCGTTGATTGCCAGCCACTGCGCGACCAGGCCGCCGATCGACAGGCCGCAGAAGGCGGTGCGCTCGATGTGGAACGCGTCCATCAGGGCCAGTGCATCAGCACCGAGATCGGCCAGCGCATAGGGCGCGGGCGGCGCGCTCGACTCGCCGTGGCCACGGCGGTCGTAGCGCAGGATGCGGAAATGACCGGCCAGCGCAGCCACCTGCTCGTCCCACATGTGCAGGTCGGTGCCCAGCGAGTTGCAGAACATCAGCCACGGGCCGTGTTCGCCGTCGATGCGGTAATGCAGGAGGTGGGTATCAAGCTCGAGAAAGGCCATCTCAGGCGTGCTCCACGGCCAGCGGCCTCACCTGGCCGGCCCAATGGGCATCGGCCTGTGGGCATGCGTCGTGCCGCGCGCTCATGCCGTGGCCTCCACGCTGGCGTCGAACGCGATGCCGGTCAGGCGCTGCAGGTCCTCGATGCCGAGCCCGTCGACCAGCTCGATCACCCGCGCGCCGGCGTGGCCGACGGCGAACACACCGTGGTCGCTGTAGATGCGCGAGACGCAGCCGATGCCGGTCAACGGGTAGCTGCACTGCTGCACCAGCTTGCTCTGCCCCTGGCGGGTCAGCAGGTCCATCATCACGAACACCTGCTTGGCACCGATGGCGAGATCCATCGCACCGCCCACCGCCGGAATGGCGCCGGCTTCACCGGTGCTCCAGTTGGCCAGGTCGCCGGTGGTGGAGACCTGGAACGCGCCGAGCACGCAGATGTCAAGGTGGCCGCCGCGCATCATCGCGAAGGAATCGGCGTGGTGGAAATAGCAGCCACCGGTGCGCAGCGTCACCGGCTGCTTGCCGGCATTGATCAGGTCCGGGTCTTCCTCGCCGGGTGCCGGTGCCGGGCCCATGCCAAGCAGGCCGTTCTCGCTCTGCAGGAAGATTTCCTTGTCGGCCGGCAGATAGTTGGCCACCTGCGTCGGCAGGCCGATGCCGAGGTTCACGTAGGCACCTTCGGGAATATCGCGGGCAACGCGGCGGGCGATCTGGTCGCGGCTCAACAGGACCATCAGTGCACCCCCACGGCAACCACGCGCTGCACGAAGATGCCCGGCGTCACCACGTGCTCGGGCTCGAGCGCGCCCAGTTCCACGACTTCAGCCACCTGGGCAATCGTGGTGGCCGCAGCCATCGCCATGATCGGCCCGAAGTTGCGCGCGGTTTTGCGGTACACCAGGTTGCCCCAGCGGTCGCCCTGCTGCGCCTTGATCAGTGCGAAGTCGGCGCGGATTGGCAGCTCCAGCACGTAGTTGCGGCCATCGATATGGCGGGTTTCCTTGCCGGCGGCCAGTTCCGTGCCGTAGCCGGTGGGGGTGAAGATCGCGCCCAGTCCGGAGCCGGCCGCATGGATGCGCGCGGCGAGGTTGCCCTGCGGCACCAGGTCCAGTTCGATGCTGCCGGCCTGGTAGGCCGCATCGAAGTGGTGCGAATCGGACTGCCGCGGGAACGAGCACACCACCTTGCGCACGCGCTTGTGCGCGATCAGCGCGGCCAGGCCAGCGTCGCCGTTACCAGCATTGTTGTTGACGATGGTCAGCTCGCGCGCGCCATGGGCGATCAGCGCGTCGATCAGCTCGTCGGGCATGCCGGCGCGACCGAAGCCACCGATCATCACCGTGGCACCATCGTGGATGTCGGCCACGGCAGCGGCGCAGCTGGACACGGTTTTGTCGATCATGGGGTCGAACCCTGGTCGCGGGACGGGGTGTTGGAGCAAGGCATGGGGGTCTCCTGCGCGGGTGCGGTGGTGCTTGAAGAAGTGGCGCGACGGTGGCGCAGCAGCAGATGGGCGGCCATGCCCAGCAGCAGGCTCCAGAACGCCGCGCCCAGCCCGAACAGGGACATGCCCGAGGCCGAAACAATGAAAGTGACCAGCGCCGCATCGCGGTCGCCGGGGTCGGCCACCGCGCCGCTGAGCGCACTGGCGATGGTCGGGAACAGCGCCAGACCGGCCAGCGTGGCGATCAGCTCCTTGGGCAGGGTCGCGAACAGTGCCAGCACCGCACCGGCGAACAGGCCCAGCAGCAGGTACAGCACGCCACCGGACACGCCGGCCACATAGCGCCGCGCCGGATCGTCATGTGCCTCCGGCCCGGTGCACAGCGCGGCGGTGACCGCGGCCAGGTTCAGGCCGTGGCAGCCAAACGGTGCCAGCAGCGCCGAGCCGGCCGCCGACCACGCCACCAGCGGACCGGCCGCAGGCGTGTGGTAGCCACTGCTGCGCAGCAGGGCGATGCCCGGCATGAACTGGCCGGTGATGGCCACCACCACCAGCGGCAGCGCGATGTTGAGCACCGCCTGCCAGTCGAAGCGCGGCATCACCCAGACCGGCGCGGTCAGCTGCAGCGCCGGCAGCTGGCCACGCACCTGGCCACTGCCCAGTGCGATGACGATGCCGATCAGCAGCACCAGCACCACGGCGTAACGCGGGAACAGCCGGCGGCCGACGAAGAAGCCGGCGAACATCGCCAGCACCAGCAGCGGCTGCGCCTTCATGCCGACGAACAGCTCGGTGGCGAAGCCGAACAGGATGCCGGCCAGCATCGCGGCGGGGATGGCCGCCGGCAGCTTCGCTACCAGGCGGTCGAACAGGCCGGACAACCCCACCAGCAGGATCACCGCGCTGGCCACCAGGTAGGCGCCCACGGCAACGGCGAAATCCACCGTGGGCAGCAGGCTGACCAGCAGCACTGAACCAGGTATCGACCAGGCCACCACCACCGGAACGCGGTAGCGCAGGCTCAGCGCCACGCCCAGCACGCCGCTGCCCATGGCGATGGCCCACACCCACGACGCCAGCTGTGCCGGCGGCAGGCCCGAGGCCGCCTGGAAGATGATCACCAGCGGCCCGGCAAAGGACACCAGGGTGGCGATGATGCCGGCGAGGATGGCCGGCATCGATGCATCGCGGGCGAGCTGTCGCAACGCCATCGCCGGTCAGCTCCCCGGCACCACGGCCACCTGCACCGGTGCGCTGGCGCGGCGGCTGGCAAAGGCGAACACCAGCATGGCAACGGTCGACAGCGCCGCCGGCAGGGCGAACACCAGGAAGCTGTCCTGCAATGGCATCTCACGGGCCAGCAGTACGCCACCCAGGGTCGGGCCGACGATCGCGCCCACCCGGCCCACGCCCGACGCCCAGCCCAGCCCGGTCGAACGCACCGACATGTTGTACAGCTGGGCCACGCTGGCATACAGCAGGATCTGCGTGCCGATGGTGGTGGCGCCGGCCACGAACACCAGTGAGAACAGGATCGTGGGTGCAGGATTGAAGCCGATCAGCGCGATGGACGCGGTGGCAGCAGCGAAGTAGCCGATCACCACCTTGGGCAGACCAAAGCGGTCGCCCAGCCAGCCACCGGCGATGGCACCGGCCATGCCGCCGAAGTTGAGCGAGAACAGGGTCAGCAGGCTGGCCTTTTCGGCATAACCGGCTTCCTGCATGACCTTGGGCAGCCACGAACTGAGCAGATAGACCAGCAGCAGGCAGCAGAAGAACGCCACCCACAGCATCAGCGTGCGCAGGCTGCGGTCGTGGCGGAACAGCTCGGCCACCGATGCCGTGGCGCCCTTGGTCTCGTTGAACACCAGGGTGTCCTGCGCGGCCAGGCCCTTGCCGGCTTCCAGCTTGGCGAACACCTGCCGGGCCTCTTCGTCGCGACCGCTGCGGATCAGGAAACCCAGCGACTCCGGCAACCGCCACAGGATCAGCGGCAACGCCAGCAGCGGCACTGCGGCGGCCCAGAACATCGGCTTCCAGCCCAGCACCGGAATCATCCAGATGCCCAGCCCGGCCGCGACCATGCCGCCCACCGAGTAGCCGCTGAACATCAGCGCCACCATGGTGCCGCGCAGGCGCTTGGGGGCGTACTCGTTCATCAGCGCCACCACGTTGGGCATCAGCCCGCCGCAGCCGAGGCCGGCGAGGAAGCGCAGCGCCTTGAACTGTTCGGGGGTGTTGGCAAAGCCGGTGAACAGCGTGGCCACGGTGAACATCACGAAGCTGATGGCGATGCCCTTGCGGCGGCCGATGCGGTCGGCCAGCTGGCCGAACACCAGCGCGCCGAACATCATGCCGAACAGCGCCCAGGCCTGCAGTGCGCCGGCCTCGGGCTTGCTCAGGCCCCATTCCTTGATGAGCGTGGGCAGCACCGTGCCAGCCACGAACACGTCATACCCGTCCACGATCAGCAGCAGCGCGCACAGCGCCACTATCGACCACTGGAACCCGCCGAAGCGGGCATTGTCGATCGCCTCACTTACATCGATGCTGCGCATGATCTCCCTCCCAGGATGTGCACTGCGTTGTCACCGCGCACGACGTGCGCGGCGTTGTAGCGTCAGCCGAGATCGCCGCCGGCAACCGGCAGGATCGAGCCTGTGATGTAGGACGCCTCGTCGGAGGCCAGGAACAGGATCGGCGCGATCTGTTCGTCGAGCGTGCCGTAGCGCTTCAGGAACGTGGACGTGGTGACCTGCTCGACCACCTCGGCCATCCACGCCTGTTCGCGCGCGTTGTCCCCTTCGGCATTGCGCGGCACGCGGCGCGGCGGCGCGCTGGTGCCACCGGGTGCGGTGGCGACCACGCGGATGTTGTGGCCGGCGTATTCCATGGCCAGCGACTGGGTGACGGCATTGATGCCGCCCTTGGCCGCCGAGTACGGCACCCGGTGGATACCGCGGGTCGCGTTGGACGAGACGTTGACGATGGTGCCGCCGCCGTTGGCCAGCAGGTGCGGCAGCACCGCGTGGCAGCCGTACAGCGTCGGCATCAGCGAACGACGGATCTCCGCGTCGATCTGCGCCGGCTCGAATTCGGCATACGGGCGCATGCGGATGGCACCGCCCACGTTGTTGATGAGGATGTCGATGCGGCCGAACAGCTCCACCGCGTGCGCCATGGCGGCCGCGGCACCGGCATGCGTTTCCAGGTCGGCGTTGAAGGCAGCCGTGCGCGCGCCGGTCTGCGCGGCGATCTCCGCGGCGACGTCGCCCACGAAGTCCGCACGGTCGACCAGCAGCACCTGGCCGCCCTCGGCCGCGGCGCGCAGTGCCACGCCATGGCCGATGCCCTGTGCCGCGCCGGTCACCACCAGCACCTTGCCTTGGAAACGGCTCATGCGGCGCGGTCCTGGCTGGGCTGGCTGGGGGTGAACTTCTCGTAGTGGAAGCTGGCCGGACGCACGCCGACCTCGTCCAGATGACGGCGCACCGCGTCCACCATCGGCGGCGGACCGCACAGGTAGACGTCCACGTCGCCCTCGTTGAGGCAGCCCTCCGGCAGATGCTGGGTCACCCAGCCCTTGCGCGGGTGGCTGGACGCTTCATCGGCCACCACGGTGGTGAACGCGAAGCCCGGAATGCGCGCGGCCAGTGCCTCCAGCGCATCCACCATCACCAGGTCGGCATCGCGGGTCACGCCGTAGACCAGATGGATCGGCGGCAGTGCGCTGTGCGATTCCAGCGCCTGCAGCATCGACAGGAACGGCGCCAGGCCGGTGCCACCGGCCAGCATCAGCACCGGCCGCTGCACGTCACGCAGGTAGAAGCTGCCCAGCGGACCGGTCACCTCCACCGCGGTACCGGCGGCCACGCTATCCAGCCAGCTGCTCATCAGCCCGCCCGGCACGCGCTTGATCAGGAACTGCAGGCGCGCGGCGCCCGGCAGCGAGCTGAACGAGTACGAGCGATGCTGGCCGCTGCCCGGCACGCCGATGTTGACGTACTGCCCGGGCAGGAACACCGGCGCATCGCCCTGCACGTCCAGTTCCAGCACCAGCGCGGCATCGCCCTGCGGAACGACCGAGGCCACCGTGGCCTGCACGCTGGCGTGGCCGGTCTTGCACAGCGTCGAGGCCACCGGCACGGCAATCACGCAGTCGCTGGAAGGCACCATCTGGCAGGTCAGCACCAGGCCATCGGCCGCCTCGTCGCTGGTCAGCGCATCATCGATGTAGTCATCGCCCATGTCATAGCGGCCCGACTCGGCGCGGCACTTGCACGTGCCACACACGCCGTCGGAGCAGTCCATCGGCAGGTTGATGCGCTGGCGGAAGGCGGCGTCCAGCACCTTTTCTCCGTCCTTGCAGTCGATGAAGCGGGTCACCCCGTCTTCGAAGTTGAGCGCGATGCGGTGGTTCATGGTGTCCTCCTGCTGGGCCGATCAGACGTGGTAGACGTCGATGACCTGGCGGATGTAGTCGTTCTTCAGGACGATCTTCTTGTTGCCGATCAGGTAGCCCTCGCCTTCGCGGCGCAGGGTCACGAAGCAGGTGCCGAAGAACTGGTCGTCCACCTTGTAGCGGTGGTTGAGGGTGAGGAAGTTGTAGCGGACGTCGACCTCGTCACCGCGTTCGGCGAGGATCTCCACGTTGCTGATGTTGTGGCTGGTGCGCGGCTCGGGCGTGGATGCGCCGGAACGCTCGGTCTTGATGCGGAACACCCGGTCTTCCAGGCCGTCGCGGTTGCCGTAGTAGATCAGCGAGATCTGCGAATGCGGATCCTCGGTGATCTGGTCGTCGTCATCCCACGACGGCATCCAGTAGACGACGTCGGTGGCGTACAGCTCCAGCCACTCGTCCCACTGGCGGTCGTCGAGCAGGCGCGCTTCGCGGTACAGGAAGGCGGTGATGCTGGCGTGGGCGTGGCTCATTCCTGTGCTCCACCTTCAGCGGCCACGGCCTTGCGCATGGCCTGGGCCCAGTACTCGTGCTGGCAGACGAACAGGCCTTCATCCTCGCTGCGCTCACCACTGACCAGCGGTGCGATGCCCATGCGCCGTGCGTTCTCGTCCGGCCCCTTCACCCACAGCGGTGCGCCGCGGCTGAGGTCGTTCCACGGTGCAGCAGTGCCGGCATAGCCAACCTGGCAGGCGCGGAACTCTTCCAGGTCATCGGCGGTGCCCATGCCCGAGACGTTGAAGAAATCCTCGTACTGGCGGATGCGGGTCGCCCGATCCTCGGCGCTCTCGCCCTTGATGCCGAAGCAGTAGATGGTGATCTCGGTCTTGTCCACGCTGATCGGGCGGGTGACGCGGATCTGGGTGGAGAACTGGTCCATCAGGTACACGTTCGGGTACAGGCACAGGTTGCGGGTCTGGTTGACGATGAACTCGGCCTTCTCCTCGCCCACGCGCGCGGCGATTTCCTCGCGGCGGTCCCAGACCGGGCGCACTTCCGGGTTCAGCGACTTGGTCCACAGCAGGATGTGGCCATGCTCGAAGCCGTACACGCCGCCCACGCTCTTGCTCCAGCCGTTGGCGTCGACCGCCTTGGTGCCGGTTTCCTTGCGGCGGCCCATGGTGGCCGAGTAGTTCCAGTGCACGCTGCTGACGTGGTAGCCGTCGCAGCCGTTCTCCATCTGCAGCTTCCAGTTGCCGTCGTAGATGTAGGACGAATTGCCGCGCAGCACTTCCAGGCCATCGGGCGCCTGGTCGACAATCTGGTCGATGATGGCGCGGGTCTCGCCCAGGTGTTCTTCCAGCGGCAGCACGTCGTCGCTCAGGCTGCCGAACAGGAAGCCACGGTAGTTCTGGAAACGGGCGACGCGCTTGAGATCGTGCGAGCCGCCCTGGCCGAACTGCGGCGGGTACTCGGTGGTCTTCTCGTCCTTCACCTTCAGCAGCTTGCCGGTGTTGCTGAACGTCCAGCCATGGAACGGGCAGGTGAAGCTGCCCTTGTTGCCATGCTTGCGACGGCACAGCATCGCGCCACGGTGCGCACAGGCATTGATCACCGCATGCAGCTCACCGGTCTTGTCGCGGGTGATGACCACCGGCTGGCGGCCGATCCAGGTGGTGAAGTAATCGTTGTTGTTGGGGATCTGGCTTTCGTGGGCCAGATAGACCCAGTTCGACTCGTAGATGTGGCGCATCTCCAGTTCGAACAGGTCTTCGTTGGTGAAGATGTCGCGGCGGCAGCGGAAGATGCCGGCCTCCGGGTCGTCCTGCAGCGCGTTGGCCAGCAGGTCTTCGATGTCGCTGGGCTTGCGGTCGATGATCGCGGACATGTCGGTCTCCCATCGCCCGCTCGTGGGCAATGTTGTCGAAGGAAATGAGGTGACCCAGGGGAAGACGTGGGGAGGGGATCAGGCCATCCCCCCCGGGTCGGAACATCAGGCTGCGACGCGCGGTCGCTCGCAGATCTGGTTGTCCACACCATCGACCAGGGCGGTCAGATGGAAATCGAAGACGATCTCGGCGAACGGGCCTTCCAGGCCGGCGGCGGCGATGCTGGCCGCGTCGCTGCGCTCGACCACGTGCGGCACCAGGCCATCGCGGGTGGCGTAGGCGAAATCGTCGTACACCAGCGGATCGCCTTCGATGTTGATCTGCGTGGTCAGCTTGCGATGCGCGTCATCGCTGACGAAGAAGTGGATGTGGGCCGGGCGCTGGCCGTGGCGGCCAAGCGCGAACAGCAGCTGCTCGGTCGGGCTGCCCGGCGGCACGCCGTAGCCCTTGGGCAGGATGCTGCGGAAGCGGTACTGGCCCTTGTCGTCGGTGATGATCGTGCGGCGCATGTTGAACGGCGCCTGCACCCCGGTGGGATCGAAGTGCGAGTAGAAGCCACGGGTGTCGCAGTGCCAGACCTCCACCTGCGCGTTCGGCAGCGGCTGGCCATCGGCGCCATGCACGGTGCCGTGCATGATCAGCAGGTGGCCATCGGTATCGCGACCATCGTCCAGGCGGGCATAGCCCTGCTCGACCGGCGCGCCGGCCACGTACAGCGGACCTTCGATGGTGCGCGGGGTCGGGTTGTCGATGCCCAGCGCGGCATCCTGTGCGTCCAGGCGCTCGTCGAGGAAGTGGTCCAGGCCCAGCCCCGGGGAAATCAGGCCGGCCTGGCCGGCGCTGCCGATCGCGTTCACCCAGGCAATCGCCGCCCAGTACTCGTCCGGGGTGATGTCCAGATCGTCGATGGTGCGGAACAGGTCACTGACGATGCGGTGGACGATCTGCTTCACGCGCGGGTTGCCGGCATCATTGTCCAAGCCGCTCAGTTTCTGCAGGAAGTCCTGGATGTCGGGGCGCGAAAAGATGGCGATGCTCATGGGTGACTCCTCTAGGTAGCGAAGGCTTCCTGGCGACGTTCCCTCCCAGGGAGCGCACCAAATCATGGAACGGTGGTTCAGGGTTCAGCGGTCGTCGGCATGCAGCGACGACGGATGGCGGCACAGCGGCGTCACCGCGATGCGCATGTACGGGAACAGCGGCAGGCTGGACAGCACGTCGTGCAGCACGGTGTTGTCGGCCACGTCGAAGATGCTGTAGTTGGCGTACTCGCCGACCACGCGCCAGATGTGGCGCCACTTGCCTTCGCGCTGCAGCTGCTGGAAGTAGGCCTTTTCACGGGCCTTGATATCGGCGGCGACGTCCTGCGGCATGTCCAGCGGCAGGTGTACATCCATGCGGACGTGGAAGAGCATGATCGTGGTCCTGTGTCGGTGGTTGCAGGCGGCTTCAGTGGGCGACGCTGATCGTGCGGCGCAGCCCCTGGCGGGCGAAGAACGCGACGCGATCCTCGTCCAGGGCGATGCCCAGCCCCGGCCCCTGCGGCAGGTGCAGTTCGAAATCGTGGTAATCCAGCGGCGTGGCCAGGATCTCTTCGGTCAGCAGCAGCGGCCCGAACAGCTCGGTGCCCCACTGCAGGTTGGCGAAGGTGGCAAACAGCTGCGCACTGGCAATGGTGCCGACGCCGCCTTCCAGCATGGTGCCGCCGTACAGGCCGATGCCTGCCGCGTCGGCGATGGCCGCCACGCGCTGCGCAGCGAACAGCCCGCCGCTCTGCTCGATCTTGATCGCGAACACGTCGGCGGCGTGCACGCGGGCCAGCTCGAAGGCCGAGTCCGGGCCGGTCAGCGACTCATCAGCCATCAGTGCCACCGGGAAACGGCGCACCAGGCGACCCAGCGCGGCGGCCTGCGCCACCGGCTGTTCAACCAGTTCGCAGCCGGCATCGGCCAGCGCGGCCATGCCCCAGGCGGCATCGGTTTCGTTCCAGGCCATGTTGACGTCCACGCGCACGGCGGCGCGGTCGCCCAGTGCCTGCTTGATCGCGGCCACGTGGGCCACGTCGTCGCGCACGCCGCGCGCGCCGATCTTCAGCTTGAACACGTTGTGCCGGCGCTGCGCCAGCATGGCTTCGGCCTCGGCGATATCGGCCTGGGTATTGCCCGAGGCCAGCGTCCACGCCACCGGCAGGCTGTCGCGACGGCGGCCGCCGAGCAGATCCGAGACCGTCAGGCCGGTGCGCTTGCCGTGCGCATCCAGCAGTGCGGTTTCCACGGCGCTCTTGGCGAAGCGGTTGTCCTTCACCATGCGGCCGATGCGCGCCATCAGGGCCTGGATGCGGGTGGCATCCTGGCCGACCATCACCGGCGCGAAATAGGTATCGATGGCCAGCTTCATGCTTTCCGGGCTTTCGCCGCCGTAAGCCAAGCCGCCGATGGTGGTGCCCTCGCCCACGCCCACCGTGCCGTCGCTGCAATGCACGCGCACCAGCATCAGGGTCTGGCCGTTCATCGTGGCCACGGAGAGCTTGTGCGGGCGGATGGTCGGCAGGTCGACCAGGACGGTTTCGAGTCGTTCGACAACGATCGAGGCGGCAACGGCAGGTGCGGGGACGGCGTTCATGACCGTTTTTATGCAGCTGCCCGGTCCGGCGGTCCAACACTGATTTGGTTTGCGGCAATACCCTTCCGGTATGATTCAAGGCAAGTGATTGATCTTCACGACTTGGTGCGCCGCACAATATCACCGACGTATCGCTATTCAGCCTGCCAGCCTTCGACCAAAGTATGGACCTCCGACAGCTCCGCTACTTCTGCACCGTGGCCCGCGAGCGCAACTTCACCCGCGCTGCCGAGCTGCTGCACATGGCCCAGCCACCGCTCAGCCGGCAGATCCAGCTGCTGGAAGAAGAGCTGGGGGTGACCCTGATGCTGCGCAGCCGGCCGATCAGGCTGACCGACGCGGGTCGCCTGTTCTACGAGCAGGCCCTGCAGATCCTCGGCCGGGTGGAGCAGATGGAGGCGGCCACCCGCCGCATGGGCAAGAACGAGCGCAGCGTGTTCGGCATCGGCTTCGTCGCGTCCACGCTGTACGGCGGCCTGCCGCTGCTGGTGCGCAAGCTGCGCCAGCACTCGCCCGAGCTGGACATCCGGCTGATGGAGATGACCTCCATGCAGCAGATCGAGGCGCTGAAGGAAGGCCGCATCGATATCGGCCTCGGCCGCCTGCGCCACCACGACCAGGCGGTGGCCGGCGACGTGCTGCGCGAAGAGCGGCTGGCACTGGCCGTGCCGCTGGGCACCCCGCTGACCGATACCGATGCACCGGTCGCGCTGTCGGCGGTGGCCGGCCTGCCGCTGATCGTCTATCCCAAGGATGTGCGCCCGGGCTTCGCCGATCAGGTACTGAACCTGCTGCACGAGAACAACGTGCAACCCTCCGAAGTGCAGGAAGCCAAGGAGCTGCAGACCGCGCTCGGCCTGGTGGCCGCCGAATCCGGCGTCTGCATCGTGCCCAGCGCATCGCGGCAGCTGCGTTCGGATGTGCACTACCGCCTGATTGAAGGCGAGCGGGCCACCTCGCCCGTCATTCTCAACTACCGGCGCTCGGACGAATCGCGCTACATCGATATCGTCAAACGGCTGATCCAGGAAATGTACGCGGAGAACCCGCCCTGGCTGGCGCTTGAACACAACCTGCCGACCCGGCCGAAATTCGGCGGCTGAGCCGCGCAGCATGCTGCATCGCAACGACGCCGGATAATCAGCGACTTGCGGCGGAGTATATGCAGCCGGTATGCGTCGACACCCAATTGATCTTGGACGCGACGAAGGCAGAGGGTGCATATGGAAGCGCATGAACCTGCCGCTTCTGCTTGAACCACCCGCGATCCGCCTGGCCACCGAGCTGCTGCCACAGCACACCACGGCGCTGGCACGACTGGCACGACTGTCCTGCTGCAGCGCCATGCCGGTGGTCACCGTGGTGGGAAAGTTCAATCACGGCAAGAGCCGCCTGCTGAATGAACTGAGCGCGTGCGATGCCTTCGCGGTCGCCGACCGCCGGCAGACCACGCAGCTGGCCGAAATCACCGCGGGCAACATCCAGTGGCTGGACGCGCCGGGGCTGGATGCGGACACCCTGGGAGAAGATGACGCGCTGGCACGCCACGCGTGCCACGTCGCCGCCGATCTTCGGCTGTTCGTGCATTCGGCCAAGGAAGGCGAACTGGACCACGCCGAACGGGCGCTGTTGCAGGCACTGGCGCGCGAACACGCCGACTGCGGGCGGCCGGTGTTCATCGTGCTCTCGCAGATCGACCAGATGGCCGATGCCGATGCCCTGGCCCACATCCAGGCGCTGCTCGCCACGCAGCTGCCGGGCCTGCCCGTGTTTCCGGTCTCGTCGGTGCGCCATGCCAAGGGCGTGCAGGACGGCAAGCGGCTGCTGGTCGAAGCCAGCGGCATCCCTGCCCTGCAGGCCGCGATCACCGCCACCTGCGCGCAGATCGAACCGCTGCGCACGCGCGAATTCGATGGGCTGCGCACGCGCCTCAATGCCGGACTGCAGGACATCACCGACCAGCGCCGTGCCGCCGTGCAGCAGCTGGATGCGGAGTTGGCGACGGCCCGGCAAGCCTTCATTACAGGCCTCGACGCAGTCCTGCTGAAGGCCGCCGACGAGATTGCTGTCCTGCAGCCGGTGCCGGACGATGCGCCCGCCGATCTGCCATCCAGCCAGTTCAGCAGCGGCCGCTCGCTGCGTTCGAAGATCATCACCGGCCACCTGCTGGCGTCGGCGAAGATCAACCTGTCGCTGTCCAGCTATCTGGGCGCGCATGGCGTGGACGCGCTGCCGGCGGATCCGTCACGGACGCCAACGACGATGGACACAGTGCTGGTGGCGGTGCTGGGCATCTCGGTGAAATTCCTCGACGATCTGCGCCGGCTGTTCTGCGGCAGCGAAGGCCCCGAGCGCCTGCGCCGCGAGTTCCTGCACTACTTCGATGTCAGCCAGGAACGTGTGCAGCGGCTGCAGCAGCGCGCGCTTCTGCAGCGCGAGCTGGAACGCGCCAGCGACGCGCAGAGCGGCCTCGCCACCCTGCCCGCGCCGGGCAGCCTTCAATGAGCCTCCCCCGCGAACCGGTGTGGCCGACGCCCTACCGGCAGTGGCAGCAGCTGCTGTTGGACGCACTGCAGGAGAGCCTGCCAGTGGCTGCACCGCAGCTGCAGGATCCTGCGCTGCTCGACCGTATCGCCACGCTTCGGCACACGCTGGATGCCCTGCCCGCCGCCCTGGAGGCTGACTGGGAAGCACGGCGCCCATCGCGCGAGCTGGCCAGCCGCTTCACCGGCCACTGCCTGCTGCTGGTGTTCGGCCGCTTCAATGCCGGCAAGAGTTCGTTCTGCAACTACCTGGCCCAGCGCGCGGCGGCCCAGGGCGAAGTAGTGGCCTACTTCCGCTTCGATGCGCAGGGCCTGGCCTGGTGCGACGACGCGTTCGCCGAAGGTGCCACGGAAACCACCGCCGGCATCCAGGGCGTGTGCCTGGGTGATGACCTGGTGCTGGTCGATACCCCCGGCCTGCATTCGGTCACCGCTGACAACGCGCGCCTCACCCGCGACTTCCTCGAATGCGCCGATGGCATGCTCTGGCTCAGCAGTTCCAGTGCCCCCGGCCAGGTGCAGGAGCTGGACGAGCTGGGCCGCGAGATCCGCCGTGGCAAGCCGCTGCAGCCCATCCTGACCCGCAGCGACCTGTACGAAGAGGACGAGCTGGACGGGCGGATCGTCTCCGTGCTCTGCAACAAGCCTGCACAGACGCGCGCCCTGCAGGAAGAGGATGTGCTGACCCGCGCACGCTCCAAGCTGCAGCAGATGCAGGTGGACCCGGACCTGCTGGAAGCGCCGCTGTCGCTGTCCATCCATGCCGCGCGCCTGCCCGGTGATCGCACGGACGTCGAGCGTGCCGCCGGCATGCAGCACCTGGACCGCGCCCTGCAGCGGCTGCGTGCGCATTCGCTGGTCTACCGCGCGCGCAAGCACGATGAGGTGGTGCTGCACCATCTGGACGAGCAGGTGCTGGGACGACTGCAATCGGAACTGCTGGTCCCTGGCGAAGCCCTGCGCAGCGCACTCTGCGCCCAACGCGATACCCTTCCCACGCGGCTGGCCACGGCCCGCCGCCACGTCTGGAAGGCAACGCTGCTGCAGATGCCCGCTCTGCTGGATGCCCACCTGCAACACAACGACAGCCAGCGCACCGTGGCGGCGTTGCAGCAGCAGTTGCACAGTGAGCTGCGTGCGGCGCTGGCGCAGGTCCTTCCCGGCATCGTGCTGGAGGTGCCTGATGCACGGCTCGACGTGAACGTGGCCACCGATGCCGACGCAATGGGCGCAGATGCGTTCGAACGCCTGCATCTTGCACTCCAGCATGCAGCTGCAGCATGGCTGGACGGCTGCATTGCCGAGCTGCAGGCACAGGCGGAAGAGACACTGCGCGCGCCCATCGAGCGTTGCACGGCCCTGCCGCAGATCGTTGGCAGTGCACGCCTGCAATTGCAGCGTCTGCACGACGCACTGCGCCAGCCTGCAGTGGAAACCTGCTTTGCCGAGCCTGTGCCGGCACCGTAAAATAAGCGGTTTCGGACGCAGGCCGCCTTCCCTCACAGGCACCTGCATGCACAGGAGTGATTGCAGTGACGTTGACCCCCACCCGGATGTTCGCACCGATTTTCGCCGCCCTGCTGGCTGCACCCACCGCGCATGCCGCAACGACCATCGACGCAGCGCAGTGGCAGAAGCTGGCACCCACGCTGCAGTCTGCACTGGAATGCCGCGCGGACCCGGATGCCGCAGCCAAGGCCCTGGCCGGCCTGTCGGTCAACCTGGATGGCACCGACGAACCGATCAAGCCGCCGGTGCCGTTCACCGTGTTCGGGCTGCAGGTCCGCTCGTTCTCGGTCTACATCGATCCCGACGGTGACCTGGGCGCCAGCTACACCAGCAAGCTCTCGGCCAATGCCGCAGCGGTGCGCAACGCCTCCAAGCTGGGCAGGAAGCCCGAGCGCGATACCAGCATGGGTGTGCTGTCGATCGCCCAGGATGGATCGGCACAGCTGACCTGCCTGGTGTATGGCGCCTACGACGAGCGCGACTACCAGGAACCGTAAGCGACCCGTGGCGTGCGCGGCAGCCCTGTTCCGGCAGGGCTAGCGCGCGCTTCCTTCCACATACGGGCGCGACTGCAGGATCAGCACCTCATCGCCGACCACGGCCCATTCAATGTCCTGGTCGGCGCCGCCCAGCGCCTGTCTGGTGCGGCTACCAATACGCGCCAGCCGCGCGATCAGTGCATCGGTCAGCACCTGCCGCGAACCGGTGATCGGCACCTCGCGCACACCGCCATCCGCACGCGCCACCAGCTGCGTGTCTTCGGCCGAACGGCTCAGCACCTGGACTGCCTTCGACCACGACGAGTACATCACCTGCTCGGCCTGGCGCTTGCCTTCCACCACGCGGATGCCCAGCCCACGCTTGGCCGAGATGTAGGTAACGTGGCGGCGTGCGGCATCGAAGGGATCGCGGGTGATCATCACCCCGGAGCTGTCCGACGGCGCGGCCACCTGCACCAGCACGGCCATCGCCACCGCATCCTGCGGCAGGCCCGCCGCCGTGCGCGCTTCGTAGGCCTCGAAGTTGTAGACCGACGCCCAGACCGTCTGCACCGCTTTGGCCACCGCCTCCATGCGGGTCACGTTGGGCACCGTGGTGTACAGCCCAGCCCCGCTGAAACCCGGCAGATCCTCGGAGTTGGACGAGCTGCGCACGAACACCGGCGCGCCCTTCAACTGGTCACGCCACTGGCGTTCCAGCGTACGCACGAAGGCGGCATCGGCGGGCGCGTTCTCGATCTGCGTACGCAGCGACGCCAGCGCATCACGTCGCACCGCCGGATCGCTGTTGAACCCCGGCCGCTGCTGCAGTTCGCGCAGGCGTTGCGGCACCTGCAGCCGCTGCTGCATGGCCTGGTACTGCGAGAACGGAATGCAGAAGCCATCGGGCACCCGTGCCGCCGGTGGCAGCACCGCACGCAGCGTGCCGAGGTTGGCGGCCTTCACCCCGCAATGCGTGCTGTCACGCGCACGCAGCGCCTGCAGCGGCTTCAGCGCCACCACGGCCAGATCCGGGTGCGGCAGGCTGCGCTGCACAGGGCGTGCGGCAGTGGCAGATGGGGTGCGTGCCGGCCGCGCCAGCGGGGTCACCCGGTAATCGCTGCCGGTCACCTCCAGCGCCACCCAGCGCCCGTCGTACTGGCGCAGTGCGTCCTGCGCATCGCGCACGTAGACGTTGGGAATGCCCCAGCCCTTGGCCAGCAGGTTGACGTGCGAGAGCAGGGTCGACGGCCGCTGCGTGACCAGCCCGGCGACTGGGGCCAGCGCGATCGGCACCTCATCCAGCACCGGGATATCGCGCGGCGACAGCGTGGCCAGCTGCGCCTCCGTGCGGACGATGCGCAGGCGCCCCTCCGCCTGCCCGGTGTTCAGCGGCAGGAAGCGCTGCTCACGCAGCAGGGCCTCCTGGCTGACGTAGGCCAGCTTCATCTCGCCCGCCAGCTGCTCATGCGCGGTGGAATTGGTCTTGAAACGGATCGGATCGGCGAACGAGGCGCGCAGCACTGCATCGGCCTCGCGCAACAGCGGCGCGGTCAGCTGGTCGCCTTCCCAGAATTCATAGGTGTATCCCGGCAGATCCCGCTGCCAGGCCACGGTGCCGAACAGGAAGCGCCGCTGCGGGTCGCGGTACTGCGCGTTCACCATGGCCTTGTCCATCGAGCGCAGCAGCCGCTGCTGGCGCACGAACTGCTCGTGCAGGCCGTGGCGGCGCGTGTTGACGTAGTAGATGCGCCCGTTCTCGCGCCGATCGATGACGAAGATCAGATGCGGCATCTCCAGTGCCGTGCCGGCGTTGTAGACGCGGGCCATCTGCATGAACTGTGCGCGGCTGTCGATGCGCGGAAGATAGTCCGGGCCTTCGGCCGGCTGCTGTGTCGCGTCAGGGCGATGCTCATACGTCGAGGGCTTGCGTGCGGTCTGTGCCAGCGCGGGTGCGGCGCAGGCCAGCAGCAACAGCAGGGTCGCGCGGTGGCAGAGGGAATTCATACGGGATCGATCCTTGATGCCGTTACGGAGACAACAGGGTACGCGGTCCGGTGGCCCTCGGCCCCGCGCATCACCGTCAGCTCGGCACCACCGGCCGATGGGCACATGCGTCCATCACCATGAGCGGAGCAGGCGACGACTAGTCGGTCGATTTGCCCGGCTCGTAGACGGCCATCAGCTGATCGGCCTCCACCCGGTCTATCTGGTTCAGTCCGGTGCGGGTGGTGATCTTCATCATGTTGCCCACGAAACCGTCGATGGTCAGGTCCGATGCGAACCGGAAGTAGTAGCTCTTGCCAGGACTTGCGGTGAACTTCACCTCATGCGCGCGCATTTGGCAGGAGAAGGGGCAGGCGACGGTGACTGTATGCGGACCCGGTGCCGCGGAGAACACCAGATAGCGTTCTCGACGGATGGAGCCGACCTTCGCCTTGTCCAGCATCACCGGAAACGCGTACATCGCCTGGACCCGTCCGCTGTCACGCAACACGTGGATGGTCGCCTGGCCAGAATGGATGGGTGCATCCGCTGCCAGTTGGTCGGCATTGGGAAGGTTCTTAACGATGGGTCCGCAACCGGTCAACGCAAACGACAGCACCACGGCTGCCATGGCACAACGCTTCATCTACACATCCCCTGTGAATCATCCCGCTGCCTGCATGGCACCACCGTCGCAGCCTGTCCCCGACCGCAGCGGTTGGAATGCCCCCTGATATGCCCCGCGCGGCCGCAATGGCGGCATCCGCGCAACGGACGCGGAATGATACGACAACCGTCATGGATCCGTGACAGTCGTGGCCTCAGGGGAAGCTGCCGTCAACCCTCTCCAGCTCCTGCATCACTGGTACGGGAAAATCCCACCGCCTGCGAGGGACGGTGGACTGCTGCACGCCTATCGGCTTCAGGGCGAGCAGGACACCAGCCACGCACTCGGGCCAGAAGTCCTGCAGGTACCCCAGAGGGTTGGCGGCATCACAGGCAGCAAGAGAGACCCGAACGGAATCCCGCCTGGCTGGGCCGCACTCAGTCTGGTGCAGATCGTACCGTTACCTGGAACTGGAATTGCGTCGACACGCGCGTAGTCGGATCACGAATGCGTATCAGGGAACTGAAGTGTCTCCCTTGCGGATCTGCATGCCGTCATCAGGCAGCATGCACGCCGCAGATTGAAAAAAGGGGTGGAAGCCTACGCTTCCGCCCCTCGACTGATCATCTGCTTGGACAAACAACATGCGTCAAACGGATCGACGCTCGCAATCAATCCGCCCTTACTCCACCGTAACGCTCTTGGCCAGGTTGCGCGGCTTGTCCACGTCGGTGCCACGTGCCAGGGCGGTGTGGTACGCCAGCAGCTGCACCGGAATGGTGTGCACGATCGGGCTGAGCACGCCGGCGTGGCGCGGGGTGCGGATGACATGCACGCCTTCGGACTCGTTGAAGTTGCTGTCCTGGTCGGCGAACACGAACAGCTCGCCACCGCGGGCGCGCACTTCCTGCATGTTCGACTTCACCTTTTCCAGCAGGCTGTCGTTGGGCGCGATCACCACCACCGGCATGTCCTCGTCCACCAGCGCCAGCGGCCCGTGCTTGAGCTCACCGGCCGGATAGGCCTCGGCGTGGATGTAGGAGATTTCCTTGAGCTTGAGCGCGCCTTCCAGCGCGATCGGGTAATGCAGGCCACGGCCCAGGAACAGGGCGCTGCTCTTGCGTGCGAAGCGCTCGGCCCACGCCGCGATCTGCGGCTCCATGTTCAGCGCGTGCTGCACGCTGCCCGGCAGGAAGCGCAGCTGCTCCAGGTAATCCGCTTCCTGTGCGGCATCGACGCGGCCATGCAGCTTGCCCAGTACCACGGTCAGCTGGAACAGCGCAGCCAGCTGGGTGGTGAAGGCCTTGGTCGACGCCACGCCGATCTCGGCGCCGGCGCGGGTGTAGCAGACCAGTTCGCTGGCACGCGGGATCGCACTCTCCGGCACGTTGCAGATCGACAACGTGTGCTTGTGGCCCAGCGACTTGGCGTACTTCAGCGCTTCCATCGTATCCAGCGTTTCGCCGGACTGGGAGATGGTCACGATCAGGTGCTTGGGGTTGGCGTACGCGGCGCGATAGCGGTACTCGCTGGCGATTTCCACGCTGCACGGCAGGCCGGCGATGGATTCGATCCAGTAGCGCGCGGTCAGGCCCGAGTAGTAGCTGGTGCCACAGGCCAGGATCTGCACGCCTTCGATGCCGGCCAGCACGGCCTCGGCATTCTTGCCAAACAGCTCGGCCGGGAAGCCACCGGCGTCGATCGCCGCTTCGAGGGTGTCACCCAGCGCACGCGGCTGCTCGTGGATTTCCTTCTGCATGAAGTGGCGGTACGGACCCAGCTCCAGCGAGGCCAGCGACACGTCAGACAGGTGCACGTCGCGCTCGACCGGCTGGTCGTGCTCGTCGAATACCTGCACGCCATCGCGGCGGATGTCGGCGGTGTCGCCCTCTTCCAGGAAGATCACCTTGCGGGTGGCCGAGATCACCGCCGAGACGTCGGAGGCGACGAAGTTCTCGCCTTCGCCCAGGCCGACCAGCAGCGGGCAACCCATGCGTGCGCAGACGAAATGGTCCGGCTCGGCACGGCTGACCACGGCCAGCGCATAGGCGCCGGTCAGTTCCTTCACCGTGCGCTGCAGCGCGCCCAGCAGGCTGTCGCCGCCCTTCAGGTGGTGGTGCATGAGGTGGGCGATCACTTCGGTGTCGGTCTGCGACTCGAAGGTGTAGCCCAGCGCGCGCAGCTTCTCGCGCTGCTCTTCGTGGTTCTCGATGATGCCGTTGTGCACCAGCGCCACGCCGGCACTGATGTGCGGGTGCGCATTGGCCTCGGTCACCCCGCCATGGGTGGCCCAGCGGGTATGGCCGATGCCCAGCTGGGAATTGAAGCCTTCCGCCTCGGCGGCGGTGGCCATTTCCGAGACACGACCGGTACGGCGCACGCGGCGCACGTCAGCACGCTCGGCATGGTCGATCACCGCGATGCCGGACGAATCGTAGCCGCGATACTCCAGCCGCTTCAGTCCTTCGATCAGCACCGGCACCACATCGCGATCAGCGATCGCTCCTACGATTCCACACATGTCGCACTTTTCCTTGAAGACGGTCGCCGCATTCTAGCGTGGGTGTCCACGCCGTCCCTCCTGTCCGCTTAATGAAAGTGTCCGCAACGGTGTCCGCGGACACCCGGACACGCGGAACCATACCGCAAGCCATTGAAATTACGTGAAATAAAGTTGGCACGGAGCGTGCTTGGTTCTTTGCACCACCGACAGGCACGCACCCGATGATCCGCGACACCTCTGCCCAGGACCAGATCGTTTCCGCCCCCTCCGCCAGCGCCCCCCGTGCGGCCTGGCAGCGCTACCGCTGGCCGGCCCTGGGTGCGGTCGCCCTGCTGGCCGCCATCGGCTGGGCGGTGCATGCCTGGTCCAACGCCAGCCGCTCCTTCGACAGCAGCCGGGTGCGCATCGCCGAGGTGCAGCGCGGCGACCTGGTGCGCGACATCGCCGCCGACGGCCGCGTCATCGCCGCCAACAGCCCGACCCTGTACGCCATTTCCGCAGGTACGGTGGACCTGAAAGTGGTGGCCGGCGACGTGGTCAAGAAGGGCCAGGAGCTGGCGATCATCGACAGCCCGGAACTGCGCAGCAAGCTGGCCCAGGAACAGGCCAC
>DOKO01000058.1:19770-20569 GCA_003510825.1 Stenotrophomonas sp. | reverse complement strand
GCCACCTACGGCAATGCCGGCTTCCTGCGCGAGCAGGTGTGCCGTTCGCTGTGCCCGTTCGCGCGCCTGCAGCCGCTGCTGACCGATCCGCATACCCCGCGCATGCTGTACGACGCTCCCCGCGCCGAACCCCGTGGCGCACGACCCGCCGCACTGGGCGGCGTGCAGGCGCGCGGCCGTGGCCTGCTCGACCCGGTCACCGCGCAGGACTACGTGTTCCGCGCCGCCCATCCGCTGCTGGCCGGGCCGATGCCCACCTTCAGTGCGGACCGGCTGGGGGATTGCACCGACTGCGGGGCCTGCGTGACGGCCTGCCCGATGCAGCTGGACATCCGCCATGGACCCCAGGCCGATTGCCTGGCCTGCGGTGCCTGCCTGGAAGCGTGCGCGCAGCATCAGCACCGCGCCGGCTTCGGCCCGGGACTGGTGCGCTACTGCAGCCCGCAGTTGATGGCCGGGCAGCCGCCGTGCTGGTGGCGCACACGCACCACCGTGCTGGCATCCCTGCTGGCGGCCCTGCTGGCGTGCGGCGCCTGGCGCCTGTGCTGATTCAACGCGGGCGGCTGCTGCCGTCCGGCGGCACCAGCTGGGCACGGCGGACGATGCCGAGCTGCTCGATGATCAGCGCCAGATCGTTGGTCACTTCGGTACGCTCGGTTCCCTGCGGAACCAGGCGATCAAGCACCTGCTGGTAGGTATCCCAGAACGCCGGACCGCATCCGTGTTTGTGATAGCTGGCTTCCAGTTCGCGGCGTACCCGTTCAGCCAAGCCATGCATGCCGTATTCCATACGACCTCC
>DOKO01000058.1:0-19643 GCA_003510825.1 Stenotrophomonas sp. | reverse complement strand
GCCGTATTCCATACGACCTCCGTTGGACTTGTCCTGCATCGTTGACGGTCAACCGATCTACGTGCGTGTTACTGAAAGACTCCCGGCCTTCACAACCGGTTGATGCCAATTAGTCATAATTTTCACGACAGGTCAATTACAGGGTGCGACTTTTGTGATTGAAATTATTAATCGTTCATGATCTGTCACGCAGGGCCGCTCTGCCCCGCCGTCGCGCCAAAGCCGACACCCTCGCCCGACACGCATTCCGCGGTGCCCCTGCAGCGCCTGTTTCAATCGAATTCAACTATGGCGATAAGCGTGCTTAACAAGTCGGGATAACCACGCTATCCGCGACAGTTTCAGTCGTTACTTAGATGGTTTCTACCTGATCGCTCTTTTCCGCGGGAAACAGACTGGGATAGCGCTGCTGCAGCATGTAGCGCCGCAGCGGCGGAATCGGAAAGTCACGGGGCCATTGCGAGACAGCAGATCTGCTGATTCCAAAGAGCCTGGCCAGCTCGGCGTCGGTCTCCAGGCCCAGCCGGTTGCGCACCTGACGCTTGCACCAGATTTCGTCCATTTTCGATCTCTTTCGTCATCAGACTTATTCTGGTGGCAAGGATTCTTTTGAATCCACGCGTTAAGCTGGCTTGCATAGATGAATACTCTTGGACAACGACTCGCCGCCGCCATGAAGGATGCCGGGCACCCCCGCCCGGCCGACCTGGCCCGCGCTGCGCAAAGCACTACCGCCACCGTCAGCAACTGGCTCAACGACAACGTCAAAGCCGACCACGTAAAAGCCGAGCAGCTCTTCCGCATCGCCGATGCAGTGAAGATGGATCCGCGCGAACTGCTGTTTGGTCCGGTCGATGGCGCGGTCGGCGAACGCGGCAGCGCCTATATGTACCTGCCCAGCGAGGCCTATCTGGATGTCTGGGAAACCGCCTATGAGCTGGTGGCCAACATCCTCGACCGACGCGGGCTTGATGTTGGCTTCCGTCGCCAGGCATCGCTGGGATTGATGGCCAACGATCTGCTGCGCGAAGGCATCAGCCGCAGCAAGGTCGCCCGCGTGGTCGCCACCGCCCTGCCTTGACAGATTCCTGCCCAGCGCCGCGTCGCGCTGGTAGCATGGCGCGTGATGGGGATGGGGCTCCCCCGATAACCGCCTGAGATGGCTGATGGCTCCTGTTGTTGACGAACCCGGCGTTCGTCGATGGCAGGCCGTGCCCGCCATTGCATACGCCGTCGATCCTGCTAACCAGCATTCGAGGCAAACAATGCAAGCACTGAACAACTATGTCCTGGTCTTCCTGGGAGGCGGCGCGGGCGCGTGCCTGCGCCACGCCTGCAACCTGCTCGGCGCACGCGTCGCCGTCGGCAGCCCGTGGCCCTGGTCGACCTTCCTCATCAACATCAGCGGCGCGCTGCTGATGGGCGTGGTGGTGGAGGCCTTCGCCCTGCGCAATGGCGCCTCGCCGCAGCTGCGGCTGCTGCTGACCACCGGCATCCTTGGCGGCTACACCACCTTCTCCACCTATTCGCTGGAAATCGGCCTGCTGCTGCAGCGCGGCCAGCACGGGCTGGCGGCGCTGTATGCCGGCGGCTCGGTCGCACTTGGCCTGGCCGGCCTGTTTGGCGGCATGAAGCTGGCCCGGCTCGCGCTGGGCTGAGCACTCAGGCGGCGCTGGCGCGATCCTGTTCGCGCCACTGCCGTGGCGACTGCCCGGTGTGCGCCTTGAACGCACGCGACAATGCGGCTTCGCTGCCGTAGCCGACGTCGTCGGCAATCCGCTTCAACGGCCGCCCCTGGCGCAGCGCCTGCTGGGCCAGGCTGACACGCCAGCCCTGCAGGTACTGGCCCGGCGTGGTCCCCATCGCCTCGCGGAAACTGGCGGCGAACACGCTGCGCGACATGCCGGCGGTTTCGGCCAGGTCCTCCAGCGTCCAGGCCTGTGCCGGCGCCTCATGCATGGCCACCAGGGCCAGGCGCAGGCGCGGGTGGCCGAGGCCGGCAAACAGGCCGCCGCGCATCTTCCCGCCCTCCATCAACTGCCGCAGCACCTGGATCATCACCACCTCGAACAGGCGGTTGACCATCACCGTGCGCCCGCAGCGCTGCTCGAAGGCCTCCTCGAACAGCAGATCCAGCGCGGCGCTGCCGCCATACAGATCCGTCAGCGGCATGCAGATGAAGTCGGGCAACGCCGCGCTGATCGGATTGAGCCGACCGCCTTCGAAATGCAGGTTGGCGCAGGCCATGTCGGCACCGTGCTGCGGGTCGGTACTGAACCGGTGCGGCATCGGCCGTGGGTACAGCAGCAGGCTCGGCACATCGACCTGCACGGTCTGCTGGCCATGGCTGACCTGCACCGGCCCGCGCCGCACCAGATGCAGCTGGCCGGCCTCATCCTCGCCCGGCAGGCTGTTGATGCCGCACAGCGCGCCGGCATGGAACACCGAGGCGTTGACCGCGAAACGTTCCAGCAGGATGGCAAGGCGGTCGACCATGGCGGGACTCCGGGTCAAGCGGGTGGTGGCTGATGCGACCTATCGTATCGAATCCGGGATCATGAAACCGTCGGCGGCATAGCGGATCACCCGAAAGCCCTCCTGCGGCGCAGGCGCAACGAAATGCCGGGTGATCTGCTCGAACTCCTCGTCGCTGGCCTGGAACGGATGCTCGCCGAGCGCGTTGCGGGCGCGCAGCCGCGCCTTGCACACCGCATCATCCACATCGAGGAAATGCAGCGCGTGTGCGGCAGCGACCGCCTCGAACACCTCGCGCGCCCAGGCGCGGGTGGCCGCCGTGTTGAACGGGAAGTCGAGCACCACCGACACCCCCGCCCGCAGCAGCGCCTGCAGGTGCGGCGTCAGCACAGTGCGCAGCTGATCGGCACGCTGCAGGTAATCGGCAATGGAGCGGATCTGCGCCGGATACAAGCCTGCAAGCCAGGCGTCCTCGCTGATCAGGACCGTACCAGGCGCCCGCGCCAGCTGCCTGCACAGGGTCGATTTGCCAGCTCCGATCTTGCCGCATACCAAGTGCAGGGTCGGAGTGGCGTGGGTGGGTGAAGCGGTCTGCATCGTTGCTCTCCTGGGTCGGTATCCAATGCCCAGGAGTGAGGACCATGCCATCCGCCTTCCCGGGCGGGTTGCAAGGTCGTGGCGACCGCGCGCTACCCCGCCTTCCCGTGGGGAATGCGGATAATCGACGCGGTGCACTTGATGACCATGCACCGAGGGTAGATCGGCGGCACCACGCCGCGCAACTTCCTGCGGCAGCGCAGCGCGCGTGCCCCACCCCCAGGCCCTATGCTCGGCGCACCCCAGTACGGATGACTGCGATGCGCGCCCTGCTCCCCCTGGTCCTGGCGATCGGCCTGCTTCCCGCCACCGCACTGCACGCGGCCACACCGCCAACGCCGCGCACGCTCAGCGGTGAACTGCAGGGCGCCCCCTGGCGGCTGGATGTTCCCGCGCAGTGGAACGGCGAGCTGGTGATGCTGGCCCATGGCTATGAGCCGGTGGGCGTGCCGCGCGAGACGCCGATGGCAGGTGCAGACAGCACCCAGGCACTGCTCGATGCCGGTTACGCCGTCGCCCAGAGTGCCTACTCCAGCCAGGGCTGGGCGGTGGCCGATGCGGTGGCCGACATGGAGCGCTTGCGCCAGCACGCGCTGGACGAACTCACGCACGTGCGCCGCACCTGGATGCTCGGCTTCTCGATGGGCGGCGCGGTCACCGTGGCCAGCCTGGAGCGCCACCCACAGGGCTATGCCGGTGGCATTTCACTGTGCGGCGCCAACCTGCCCGGCGACGTGCTTGCTGGGGAGCTGCTGACCACCCTGGTGGCCTTCGATTACTTCTTCCCCAAGGCCGAGGGCCTGCCGGCCGGCGGCCTGCTGTCGAGCGAGGCCGGCGCGCTGCCACAGATGGCGCTGTACCAGGGCATCGCTGCCGCACTGGCAACCCGGCCGACCGACGCCGCACAGCTGGCCACACGGCTGCAGGTCGCGCCCGATGCACTGGCCGGTGCGATCAGCCTGCATGCGCTGGTCCTGCACGAACTGGCGCAGCGCGCCGGTGGCATGCCGGTCGGCAACATCGGCATCGTCTACAGCGGCTTCGGTGACGATGCGGCCTTCAACGCGGGCGTGCAACGCGTGCAGGCCAGCGCCGCAGGACAGGCGTACGTGCGCGACCAGCTGGCACTCAACGGCGCATTGCAACGGCCACTGGTGATCCAGTTCAACCATGACGATCCGAGCATCGTGCCGCGTATGCAGGCGGTATATCCGCAGCTGGTGGCGCGTGCAGGCAGCGCCTCCAAACTGCAGGTGCTGCCTCCCGTCGGCGAAGGCCATTGCGGCTTCTCCGGCGCGCAGGTGGTGGACGCACTGAAGGCGGCTTCCGCGCACTGAGGCTACGATGGAGGCACGACGCACCGCGCGTCGCGCACTTCATTCCACTGCCCCGTGATCCCATGGCCTTCTTCGAACGACTGAGCGACACCCGCTACCTGCCGACCGCACACGTGGGCGGTGCCTGGAACACCAACGAGCAGCACATCGCCCCGGCGATGGGATTGCTCGCCCACCACCTGGAACGCGACGCCGCCGCGCGCGGCCACGGCTTCCTGATCGGCCGCCTGTCCTACGACATCCTCGGCACCATTCCGATCGAAGCGATGGACGCGCACGTGCAGGTACTGCGCGGCGGCCGCACCATCGAACTGGTGGAAGCCACCCTCAGCCACCAGGATCGCGCGGCCCTGCGCGTGCGTGCGTGGCTGATGCGCCCGAACGATACCGCGGCGATTGCCGGCACGCCGCTGGCGCGCATCGCGGCTGCCGAAACCATGCCCGAATGGGACCCGGCGACGGTGTGGCCGGGCGGCTTCATCGAGAACGTGGAGATCCGCCGCGATGACCACGGCCCCGGCCGTGCGACCTACTGGGCACGCGCGAAGCAGCCGCTGCTGGACGGCGAGACGGTAAGCCCGCTGGCCCGCGCCGCCACCCTGTTCGACCTGTCCAACGGCATGGCCGTGCGCGCCGATCCAAAGGACATCGCGTTCCCCAACCTGGACCTGACCGTGCACCTGTTCGGCACGCCGCAGGGCGACTGGCTTGGCTTCGACACCTCGGTGTCGTTCGGCACCGAAGGCATCGGCCTGACCAGCACCGTGCTGCACGACGAGCGCGGCCCGATCGGCAGCATCGGCCAGGTGCTGACCGTGCGCCCCTGAGCGCAGCCGCGCAGATGCAGCGGGCGGCGTCAGCCGCCCAGCGTGCCCATGGTGAAGGTGTAGCCCGAGCGCATCAGGAAATCGCGCATGCGCAGTTCAGCGCGGCGCGGTGATGGCAGATCGGAGGGCCCATACAGGGCGTAGACCACGCCCGAGCCTTCGATGCGCTCGCGGCGCACGCCGCAATGGCGGGTCTCGGCGGCGATCACCCAGCCATCCTTCAGTTGATCCGGCCCGATCGACTGACCGTTCTTGAGCCGGAATGTCAGCCAGCGCACATCCGCAGTGGATCTGCTCATCGCTGGCCTGCCGCGTGCTGCATGCGGTCTTGCATGTCCCTGCCTGCCATTGCTGCTCCCGAATACCGAAGCTCGACCATACCCCCTTCTCATGTCGTCCCGGTTTGAGATTGGTGACGCTTGCACATGCATTAGCGCTAATGCATATTGCCTCTTATGAAACGAACTGCCGGACTGGGCGAACTGCTCCGCTACACCGCCGAACTCGTGGACCAGGGGGCCGAAACGGTCTACCGGGACATGGGCCTGGACTACCGCGCGCGCTACACCCCGGTGATGCGCGCCATTGCCGGTGGCGCCCGCACCGTAGGCGAGATCACCGACGCCAGCCGCCTCACCCAGGGCGCGATCAGCCAGACCGTCGGCCTGATGATCCAGCAGGGCCTGCTCGAACGCCTGCCGATGGCCGAGGACGCACGCAAGAGCGCGCTGGCTTTCACCGCCGACGGTCGCGCACTGCTGCGCCGGCTGGAGCCGCACTGGTCGCTGGTGTTCGAGGCGATCGGCACGCTGGAGGCGGAGATCGGCCACCCCCTGCTGGACGTATTGGAGGCCACGGCATCGGCACTGGAACACAAAGGCTTCGCCGCGCGCCTGACCGAAGTGCGAGGACTGCATCGATGAGTACCGCCACTCCCACCAACTGGTTCGACGCAGGCGGCAGCGCCTACGCCGCACATCGCCCCGACTACCCGCCTGCCCTCGCCGACTTCCTGGCGCGGGCCTGCAGCACGCACGCGCTGGCCGTGGACGTAGGCTGCGGCACCGGCCAGCTCACCCGCCTGCTCGCCCGGCACTTCAATTCGGTCGTGGGCCTGGACTCCAGCGCCGACCAGCTGCACAACGCCGCCCCGGCGGCGGGCGTCAGCTACCAGCAGGCCTCGGCCGAACACCTGCCCGTGGCACCCGGCAGCGCCAACCTCATCACCGTCGCGCAGGCCGCGCACTGGTTCGACCTGCCGGCGTTCTACGCGCAGGTGCACCAGGTGGCGGCTCCGGGGGCGGTCATCGCACTCATCAGCTACGCCACGCCGCAGATGGAGCCCGACCTGCAGCCGCGCTTCGCCCGCTTCTACGCCGATGCCCTCGGCGCGTACTGGCCGGCCGAACGCCGCCAGGTCGACAGTGGCTATGCGGAACTGGAGTTTCCTTTCGCCGAGTTCGATTACCCACCCCTGGCCATCGAACGCAACTGGACCCTCGCCGATACCCTCGGCTACTTCGGGACCTGGTCGGCGGTGCGACGCGCGCGCGAAGCCGGACAGCAACCGATGCTGCAGGCCTACGCGGAAGCGTTGGCCGCGCAGTGGGGCGACCCGCAGCGGCGCCGAGCGATCTTCTGGCCCATCAACATGCGGATTGGACGGCTATGACGACGACTGTTTCCCTGCAGCCAGGCCTGCACTTCGAGGCGTCCCAGGTGGTCGCAGCGCATCAACTGGTACCGAACGTGGCGCCGGACTGGCCCGGCTTCGTCGGCATGCCACCGGTGTTCGCCACCGCAATGATGATCGGCTTCATCGAACAGACCTGCATCCAGGGCCTGGCCCCGTATCTCGAAACCGGGCAGGCAACGGTCGGTACGCACGTCGATGTCAGCCATGTCGCGGCCACGCCGCAGGGCATGCGGGTGACCGCGCAGGTGGAGCTGGTCGCCATCGAAGGGCGCACCCTCCTGTTCAAGGTGCGCTGCGAGGACGAAGGCGGATTGATCGGTGAAGGCCTGCACCGTCGCGCGATCATCGACAGCGCGCGCTTCCTGCAGAAGCTTTCAGCGAAGTCGTCGCTGCGCGGCTGAGGGAGCACGTCCGGCGACAGACGGCTGCATGGATCAGTACGCCGTGGATGCTGGCGCGGCGTACTGCTGCTGCACGCGCCCTTCCTGATCGCGGCGTGCGGACGCACAGCGCTCGCGCGCCGTGGACATCTGCGCATCGGCGGCAACACGTTCAGAACTCAGCGACTGCTGCAGGCTGGATATCTGAGCACGGATACCCGATTCGAGCGTGGCATTGGACAGCGGGCTGCTGGCCTCCGCAGGTGCGCTGCGGGCGGCTGCCAACTGTCGATCCAGCTCGGCGACCTGCCGGTTGACGGCCTGCGTACGCGCTTCAAGCGGCCCATAGATGCGCGTCTGCTCCCCCTGCAGGCAGTTGCGCTCGGCGATGCCCGCATCGCTCATGCCCGTGGTGCGATACACCGCCGCGCGATTGGATGCCTCGCCAGCGCTCTCGGATGCGGCGCGGTTCGAGCGCAGCTTCATCGGCTCGCTGCCAGCGCCGCACGGGTCCTGCGAATAGACTGTCTCACCCGACGCGCCCTTGCACTTGTAAACCTGCGCAGACGCCACCGGTGCCAGCAACAACAGCACCAGGCCCATCCCGAATTTCGCGTTCATCCAGACCTCCTGTCCGTGGCCGAGTCGGCCCGCTGGCTCATACGCTACGACGGTTCCCTGGCAACGGCAAAGACCCCGCCAGCCCGTGCAACCCGGTTCCGTTCACACAACGCGTCTGCCAGCACCTGGATTTCCGCGCGCATGGCCAGCACCTGCAGCCAGTGCGCGGGGATGCCGGCCGCACCGTGGAACGCACCGGCCAACTGGCCGAGCACCGCTGCGGTCGTATCGGCATCGTCGCCAAGATTGGCCGCTTCCAGTACCGCAGCGGCGAACGTGTCGTGCCGGTGGAAGCACCAGAACGCCGCCTCCAGGCTGTCCACCACATAGCCGCTGCCGCGGATCTGCTCACGGCTTGCCTGCTGGTAGTGCCCAGCGGCGATCTGCTGCAGGCGCTCGCCCTGCACCGGGATGTCGCGTAGATCCAGCACGGCCTGCTTCGATTGCCCATCCAGCGCACGCTCGATCGCGGCTGCCAGCAAGCGGCATGCATCCAGGCATTCGCGCGTGGCATGGGTGGTTCGCGAACTCAGCTCGGCCATCGCAGGCAGTTCCGGCGTTCCGGCATAGCGCAGCACCACCGGCGCCAGGCGCATGATCGAGCCATTGCCGGCACTGCGCGGGTCTTCATTGCCCGACAGCGGCTGCCCGCTGAGCAGGAACTGGTCGATGGCCGCGCGCGTGGCCATGCCGATGTCGAAGCACTCACCGGTCGCGCTCCAGTAACCGTTGCGATACCAGTTGGCATAGCGGGTCATCTGGTCGCGTGGGTCGAACTCATCGCAACGCACCAGGCTTTCGGCCAGGCACATCGCCATCGAGGTGTCGTCGGTCCACTGCCCCAGCTTCAGATTGAACGGGCCACCGCCGACCATGTCGGTGAGCGGCGTGAAACTGCCGCGCGGCTTGAACTCCACCGTGGTGCCGACGGCATCGCCGCAGGCCAGTCCGAGCAGTGCGCCGCGGAAGTTGTCGATCTGGTTCATGCCCCGAGTGTAACCAGACACGGCATCAGGCGTTCCCGGACACCCGTCTCAGTTCAAGCGCGGCAAACGTATACCAGCCAAATGCCGGCAACAACGCGATGCGCTGGGTCAGCCCGTGCCAGGGCTGCGGATCGAAGCCGGACAGCATCAACCAGAGATAGGCCATGCCCAGCAGCGACGTGGCGCGCGCCACCCAAGCGATGCGCCTGGAGGCATCGGCACCGAGTTCAACCAGGAACAACAGCGGCGTCAGGATGGAAAAGATGCCGATGGAGTACATGCCGTGCAGCGGGCTGCCCGTGGTGAACACCCCGTTGCTGAGCATGGCCACGCCGAACAGTGTGGAGGTGAGCGCGGTGAGTGCGAAGCGTTGGCCCCAGGCCAGAAGCGCAAGACTGAAGACGATGATGGCCGCGCCATTGACCGCGATGCAGGCCGTCAACATGTTGGCCGGCAGGCCCGGCATCAGGCCCATCTCGCTGAGGTGCTGCGAGAGCGAGCTGTAGCCGGGCACGGTGAAGCCGAAAGCGATTGCGGCGAACATCGCGCCGAGGGGAAGGTAGATTGCCTGCCGGATTGCCAACGCGCGCACTGCCTGCCCCTCTTCCTGAGTGATGGCGGACGTTAGCAGGGGCGTCTGCGGGCCAGCAGTGCGGTTTGGCAGGGGGGCTGATGGCGCACTTCCCTGTACGCTGTGGGGACCCATCGAAAACGTCGCGAACACCGCATGGAAAAGGACACTTCCGAACGTCGACCATGGCGCAGCCTGCGCCGCCGCCTCATCGTACCTGTTGTCTGGGGCTTGGCGGGTGTGCTTGCCTTCCCTCTGGTGAGTGACACGGGTCGACCAGAGGCAGAGTTGGCCCTGGTCGTTGTCTGGACGGTGGGGCTGTTGGTGTTGAATCGGCGGATCACAATGGCGCCCTGCCCCAGGTGCGGGGAGCGCTACTACAAGAACCCGCGCGATGCGTTCGCCGTGGTCTTCTTCACCTATGCCTGCCGCAACTGCGGTGCGCGTCCTCCGGCGAGCTGAGCGCTGCAGCGTGATCCCGGGCGTCGCCCAAAGAAAAAGCCCTGACCGGAGTCAGGGCTTTTCAATTGGAGGCCTCAAGCGGAATCGAACCGCTGTAAACGGATTTGCAATCCGGTGCATAGCCACTCTGCCATGAGGCCAACGTACTACGGCCAGGAACGATGCCCCTGACATGACAAAACCCCGCGATGGGGCCTGTCGAAACTGGAGCGGGAAACGAGACTCGAACTCGCGACCTCAACCTTGGCAAGGTTGCGCTCTACCAACTGAGCTATTCCCGCGTAAGCCGCCATGGTACCGGAAATCCGGAACACACACCAGCGATTTCACCTTTCTGACTGCGCGCAAAGCCTTGTGGCTCAACGTGCCCCGCCTTACCGAGGCGGGAGAAAAACAAGGCCCCTACCGGGGCCCTGTAGAATCTGGAGCGGGAAACGAGACTCGAACTCGCGACCTCAACCTTGGCAAGGTTGCGCTCTACCAACTGAGCTATTCCCGCAGATTCCGTTCGACCTGCGTCGAAGGAGCGCTATTGTGTCCAAATTCCTTCACGCCGTCAACAGTCTTCACGCACCGCGATCCGGGCCGTGCGCGGTGGGGTACCCTGCCCCGCCCGGACGCCTCGGCCCATGTTCCTGCACGGCAAATCCCTGCTGATCTCCCTGCTGCTGCACATGCTGGTGGGCGCGCTCTATTGGACGCTGATGCCGCTGGGCATGAACTGGTATCGCGACCATGTCGGTTTCAGCTCGCACGGCAACATCGGCCTGGGCCTCGCGCAGTACTACGCGTTCGTGCTGTTCCTCGGCGCGCAGCCGTTGATCGCCGTACTGCGGCCGTTGGCAGCGAAATTGCTGGTGCTGGCCATCCCGCTCGCATTCGCGACGTGGACGCTGATGCACAGCAACCCGCTGCGCATGGTGTACTTCACCGTCGGGCCAGGCGTGCTTGCACTGGCTGCGATCGCCGCAAGCATGCGCTTCGCTGCGCGCACCACCACCTGCGGCACGCGCAAGGAGCCCGCGCATGAGTGATCGCAGCACTCGCTTGTATTGCCTGGCGGCAGCCGTGATCTGGCTGGCGGTGATGGCCGCGCTGCTTCATGCCGGTGCCCAGCATGACTACTGGCTGCAGCGCAGTCTCGATCCAGACGCGCCCCAGCCCTATGCCACCGGCAAGGTTGTTACGTTCGCTTTGATGAGCACGGTCGAAATCGCGGTTGCCATGCTGATCGTGCGCCCATGGCGATGGCGTCGGCTCTGGCTGCGCCTGCTGATCGCCTTCGCGCTGCTGCTGACGTGGTCGGTACCGTTCGCGATGGGCGCGATGCACCAATCGCCGGTCTACGGCACGCACCTGCTGTGGTTGCTGTTGCTGGATGTGGCGCTGCTGATCGCGACCTTAGGGGTGTCGTTCGTGGCCGCCTGGCGGACGATGAGGCATTCAGCCAAGCACTGACGGCCCTCGGTCGATCCGAGCGAAACCAGCATTACACGGCCCCTGGACTGTAAAGCGCCGGCAAGTGCCGCCCGTTTCAGACTAGTTGCATGGCCCTGACGGAGTCGATCGCCGAAAGTACCTGGCACGAGGCATCACAGGCCTCTCGTCATTCCAGGAACGCGCATGCAGCCATCAGACAGCAGTCTTGCTTCTACTCCACTCAGCGAAGCGGAGATCAAGGCACTCGATCAGTGCCTTCCCGTCGCGATCCGCGGCCTGCTGATGCGCCGCGGGCGATCAACGTTCAGGGACGGGCGAATCCAACTCTGTCATCCGCAGGATCTCGCGGCAGTGATGGAACAGGTGCTCGCGCACGATCCAGACCTTTCTCCGCAGGACACACAGGCCTACGCGTACTCAGCGTTCGGCGTCATCTACTTCACTCACCCGTTGCACGGCATCGGTCGGATCGACCTGTTGAAGCGCGCAATCCATTGCAAGGGACTGACTGGCGCCGGGTCAGCGGATGACATCGACCAAAGCGCGACCTCTCCTTTCCGGCTTCCCGACGATTCATTGGACCTTATCGGGCCCGATGGCCAGCCACTGTTCGAAGCTGCGGTCATGAAGCTTGGCCCGGTGGGCGTCGGGCAGTGTTATGCCCCCTCCTCGTCCCCAGAGCTTGGCGGTATCACGCCACTGGATTCGCTGCAGCTGGTTGACGCACCGGCCCACTTCCTGACGATCGCCCAGTTCACCACGTTCCAGCTCCTTCGGGTGACCTCCACGGGCGCAGTCGTTCCTGTCAGGCGACGACTCCCCGCGCTGACCGTTCAGCAGATTGCCAACAGGCTCGCTCCCGAATGCCCGTTCAAGGCTGTCCAGTACAAGGACATCGCGGCAGAAATACCAGAAGACTCGATATATGCAGATGGGCGACTCATCCAAGCGAATGAGTTGGTTCTTCTGGTTGAGGGTGACCTCAGGCTGGACACACTGGATCTCGACGATCCGCTGGCCCCGTGGCACGAAGACGATCCCGGTCAGTGCGCCCGCTTCATCCTGGTACGCGGCAACGCAGAGATCGCACGCCATGTCCACAGCCTTGAAACCGACGGGGCATGCGGGCTGCTTGTCTCGGGCGACCTGACGACAACCAATGCCATCGTCGGCGGGCAGGAAATCCGCGTGGGCGGCAACCTTCTGGTCCGCGAACTATGTTGGGGCGACTACAACCACGGGGAACTGCACGTGGTCGGAAGCACCAAGGCAGCCCTTCTCATCCAGACCGACTACTCGATGCAATTCGATGGCTCGGTTCAGTGCGTGCGCCGGTTGGACGACGAAGGCATCATTGAGGATGAAATTGAGCAGTTCATCGAACCCGATTGCCTGACACGTGAATCCGAGGATCCGGACAGCGTCTGGTCATTGGACGCGGGAGCCATGCTGGAAAGGCTCACTGCCGGAAAGAGCGTCATCCGTGCGGAGGGCCTGTCAGCACCGGACCCGCTGCTATGCACAGTGAACCTGTTTGGCGATGCCACTGTCAGTCCAGACAACTTCCTGCGGATCTGCGCCGAGGACATGCTTCCGCTGGACACCTGCGGCTATGACTTCCATCGTGACGGCATCTCACTGCAAGTACGAGTGGACATCGAGGATGCTGGCGACCCCGCCTACATCATTCAGATGGAAGACCCAACACGGAACATCGGCGCACGCTTCGTCATGGAGCGGGTTGAGACATCTGTCGGAATCATTGATCGCCTCAAGGGACGAACGCCCGAGACTGGCTGGGGACTCTGGAAGTACATCTGCAGTGATGTCAACAGCGACCAGAGCGATTGGACGCGAGTGGAAGCGCATGAGATCCCGCCCGCCCATGTTGCACTCGTCCTGAAGGCCTGGAAATTCCTGCAGGAAGGGACGTCCAGCCGCCATTGGATCGCGGAGATCATTCCAGCGAGCGAGATCAGGGATCTTCTAGCGCTGGAGATCTGCAAACCCTACGACAACTATGACGATGATGACCGTTGCGGATTCTGGGTCGGTCACTGCCACGCGGCGTTTCGCCAGCAGGAGCAGGGACCGGATCCCGTGGAGCCCACACTTCGCCTGTCTCGCGAACTGGACCAGCCAGACGGCACGAGTGTGATCGAGAGCTTTTACTTCGACGTTGAAACCTGCATGGACGGCACTGAGCGCGTAAGAATCTGCTACAAGGCCGACCAGGACCTGGAGGACGCTCCGACTCAGCTCGATCCCATTGGAGGGACTGAGCTGGCAGGCGCGCTGCGTCTGTACAAGCGTGGCGCGAGGGAAATGCGCAGTGCGAATGCTGACCTGCTGAGCGGGGAAGCCCCGCACTTCGCGAGGGATGATGCGTTCGCAATGAAATTCTGGAGGCAGCAGGGCTACCTGTCCGAGTAGATGCCAATCCCCATTCAAAAGCCGACGGCAGCCAGGTCTTCTGGCTGGCCGCATCCGTTGTCTGGGTGCTTCTGTTCCTCGCTCTCATTCACGCCGGCTTCCAGCCTGAACATTGGCGGATGCTCCACAACCCGTCAGAAACGAGCCCCTACCCGACGAGCTCAGTCGCCACCTTCTCCCTGATCATCCTCGCGGAAATCGCTGCGCTCGGCC
Organism: Stenotrophomonas sp.; assembly: GCA_003510825.1. Classification (GTDB taxonomy): domain Bacteria; phylum Pseudomonadota; class Gammaproteobacteria; order Xanthomonadales; family Xanthomonadaceae; genus Stenotrophomonas. The sequence goes on along the minus strand of DOKO01000058.1, from coordinate 5,605 downwards.
TGATCACCCAACCATGGCGCATGAGGCGCCTGAGGTTGCGATTGCTGATCGGTGCCGTTCCATGGCTGGGGTGGACAGGACTGTGGGGGATACCCGGGCCAGCTCAGCAGGCTGGATGTCCCTTGACAGGCCGCGGGCACCGGAACGTGCAAAGGGGAGCCCCTCGCACGACCATGGGCGAAAAGCACTGACGCAAACGAAAAACGCCCCCTTCCGGGAGCGTTTTTCTGCAATCTGGAGCGGGAAACGAGACTCGAACTCGCGACCTCAACCTTGGCAAGGTTGCGCTCTACCAACTGAGCTATTCCCGCAGATTCCGTTCGACCTGCGTCGAAGGAGCGCCATTCTGCCGAGATTGGACGGGACCGTCAACCTCTTTCTTCGCCGAACCTGAACATGGCCCCGCATAGGCCGGTCAACCCGCGCCAGGTGCTACGGTACGGCCCGGGAAGGCGAGGCGCGGTGATGCCCGCCCCCGTGTTTTCATGGCCCCCTGCCAAGGACGAAAAGGCGCGGCGCAGCAGGCTGAGCGTTCGCAGCATCACGATCATGATCATCATCAGATACACCTACCCTGCCATGCTCGCGCGCAGCAAGAACGCGGACTACCGCCGCCTCGTCACCCAGATGACCGAAGTCCTGATGCGCTTCCTGGTGGACAACGAGCTGCTGCTGGAATCCCCCTACAACGCCGATGGATCGTTGAACGAGACCTTCCAGGTCACCAAAGACAACCTCACCGATGACGGCAACCGGCTGTTCCGCGAGTACTTCACGCGCTGGTCCGACCGCATCGATCGCGGCGGCAAGCCCGAGAACATCGCATCGCTGGTCAAGGGCTTGGCAAAGATCAGGGCGACACCGCCTGCCGGCTGAGCACCGCGGGGCGCGCGTCAGTCAGGCCCGCACCCCGCGCCGGTGGAAGTAGATCTGCTCGGCCACGCGCCGCGTCGCGGCGGTGCGCAGCAGCGCATTGAGTGGCCAGTCCTGCTGCAGATGGTCCATCGCCCAGCGCAGCAGGCGCTTGCGGCGGAAGGTCGGTGCCACCCGCCTCGCCACCTGCTCGGCGGGGGGGCCCTGGCCACGCAGGTGCAGGCCGATGGCATCGCCGACCGCCCAGCCGTGCCGCCACGACGAGTGGATGCCGCCGGCCGACAGCGGCGAGACGATGCCGGCCGCATCACCAGTCAGGACCAGCCGATGGCCGGTGATCGGCCCATCCGGCAGGCCGCAGGGCACCAGCCCGGCGCGGGTGGATGACGGCTGCAATGACGGTGCGATGCCGACGATGTCGCGCACGTGCTCGATGAAGCCATCGATGTCCGGCACCCTCGCCTGCATCGGATCATGGCGCAGGGCGAGCCCGACCTGCACGCCCGTAGGATTCTGCGCGACCCAGCCGATATAGCCCGGCGCGTAGCGCTTGCTGACGAAGCAGTGCAGCGCATCGCCCTGCGGCAACTGCAGGCCATCGAATTCGCGCTCGACGCCATAGAGGTTTTCACGCACCTGGCCCAGGCCGGTACGCCGGGCCACGCGTGATCGCGCGCCATCGGCACCGACCAGATAGGCGCACCGCCCTGCCCCTTCCACCTGCCAGCCATCACCATCGGCCTCGGCATTGCTGAAGGACTGCTGCAGGCGCAGATCCACGCCGCTCGCACGCAGTTCGTCGGCCAGCCAGCGCATCAGGTTCGGGGTGTCGGTGGTGAGGAAGTAGTAGCCGGGCGCGGCCAGCTGCACGCTGCGCAGGTTCGGCGCGTACAACCGCACGCGCGCGACACGCTGCAGCAGATGCTCGGGCATGTGGCCCAGCCAGGTCTGCTCCATCGCTTCCTTCACCACGATGCCGGTGGTGTGCAGGCGTTCACCGGGATCGGCCTTGCGCTCCAGCACGCAGACGCGCAGGCCGTACTGCGCGGCGGCCAATGCGCAGGCCGCACCGGCGAAGCTTGCGCCGACGATGACCAGATCGTGGTCGTAGGCAGAGGACATGTGGGGCATCGCGGCATCACCGGTTGGAACGGTGTTGCAGCGTCGCCGGTGCGCGTGGCGGGGCGATGGGCTGGCGGTGAAGTGGGGATGAAGCGGCGCCCTGCCCGTGACGCACCGGTAGAACAACGCCCGTATGTGCGGGCGTTGCTCTGTGCTTCTTACCGTGCAGTCAGGCGACCACGATCCGCAGCGGGTCCGCCGACGCAAGGATCTCTGCGCGCTCACCCATGGGCGGATAGATCCATTCGGTGTTGATGCGGGTCTTCAGCGCCTTGGCTTCGGCACCGGCCAGCACCACCTGGCGATCCCAGCCCTCGGTGTAGACCGCGCCCCACGGCCCCAGGTCCAGACACGTCACGTAATTGGGCTGCGCATAGTCAATCATCGCTTCCCCCAGCAGGTCGGCGGCGGCGTTGTGGCCGGCGGAGCGGCCCAGGTTCATCGCGTGCTGGCAGGACATCATCGCTACGTTGCCCTCATCATCGGTGGCGGCATGCGCGCAATCGCCGGTAGCGAACACCGCGTCGACGCCGTTCGCCTTCAGGGTGCGATCCACGTGCAGGCGACCCAGGGCGTCGTGCTGGCCGGGAATCTGCTCGGTCAGCGCACTGGCGCGCGCACCGGCCGTCCAGATGACGGTGGCGGCGTCGATGCGTTCACCACTCTCGAGGGTCACGCCCTCGGCATCCACGCGGGCCACGCCCGAACCCAGGCGCCAGGACACGCCCAGTTCGGTCAGGGCCTGGGTGATCACTGGCCGCGGGCCTTCGCCCAGGTCCGGGCCCAGCGCATCGGCACGCTCGACCAGGATGACATTGACGGCCGCATCGGCACCCAGCACCTCACGCAGGCGGGCCGGCATTTCGGCCGCGGTTTCGATGCCGGTGAAGCCTGCGCCCGCAACCACCACCGTGTTGCGCGCAGTGCTCTGCGCACGCTCGGCAAGCCCCTGCAGATGTGCCTGCAGGCGCGCTGCATCGGCGATCTGGTCGACGTTGAAGGCGTGCTGCTGCAGGCCGGGGATCGGCGGGCAGTTCAGGCGGCTGCCGGCGGCCAGCACCAGGCGGTCGTAGTGCAGCGTCTGCGCCGCAGCATCGGTGCCCGCAGTCGCCACCACGACCTGCTGGTGGACGACATCGATGCGTTCGACGCGGCCGGCGAGGTAACGCACGCCGACGGTGTCGAAGATGCCCTGCAGCGGCGCCGTCATCCGCTCCGGTGCCTTCTCGTAAAGACGCGGGCGCACATGCAGTTCCGGCGACGGCGCGACCAGCACGATCTCCACGTCACGGCGCGCGGCCTGGTCGAGAAGACGGGCGGCGGCGAGCGCGCTCCACATGCCGGCAAAGCCGGCGCCAATGACAAGAATGCGTTGGGACACGGAGGAAATCCTTCTGGGAATCAGGGTTCAGGCGCCCGGATGCACAAGCGGCATGGGCAGGGGTGATGTGCGGCGCCGACACGCCGCATAACGCGGATCATATGAGTCCGCGTTATGTGGCGCAAGCGCGTGATGGCGGTGCCGTTCAGGCCCGGGCGGCCTTGCCACGCGGTCCGCTCAGCCACAACGCCAATGAAATCAACACCCTGCACAAGACGCGATGCGCTTGCGGGCGGTAACTCAGGCCCCTATAGTCCGCGTTATATTTTTCTGGACCGGTCCCATGGCCCACATCGGAACAGGCGTCGAGTACGCCCTGCACTGCCTGCTCTGGCTGCTTCCACCGCTGGAACAGCGGCCCAGCAGCCGCGACCTCGCCGAACTGCAGGGCGTGCCGGCAGCCTTCATGGCCAAGATCTTTCCCAAGCTTGAAAAGGCGGGGATCGTCGAATCCACCGGCGGTATCCGCGGTGGCTACCAGCTGGCCCGCGCCCCCGAGGACATCAGCGTGCTGGATGTGGTTGATGCCGTGGAAGGCCAGAAAGCGCTCTTCGACTGCCAGGAAATCCGTGGGCGCTGCGCGCTGTTTGATGGCAGCCCGCCGCGCTGGGCCAACCGCGGGGTGTGCGGCATCCATGCGGTGATGATCAATGCGCAGAAGGCCATGCGCGAGGAACTGGCACGGTCCAGCCTGGCCTCGATTGCCGAGGGCGTGCAGGGCAAGGGGCGGCCGGCGAGCTTCGCAGGCGACGTGCAGGAATGGTTTGCCGACCGCCAGGTGGCACGCGAGAACGCGCGCATCACCGGCATGCGTTCGCGTGCATCGGTGCAGGACGAAGACTGATTGCCGGCGGGATGACCGCACAACGAAAAACGCTCCCTTGCGGGAGCGTTTTTCTTGAATCTGGAGCGGGAAACGAGACTCGAACTCGCGACCTCAACCTTGGCAAGGTTGCGCTCTACCAACTGAGCTATTCCCGCTTGGGAGGCGAAATTCTACCTGTTCTGGGAACGGCGTCAAGCGGTTTTTTCAGGGGGATTTCGCGGCGCTTCGGCATGGCGTATCCACGCATGGCGTGGATCTACTACGGCGCACGATGTGTCGGTAGATCCACGCCATGCGTGGATGGCTGCAACCGTGGGTCAGAGCCCTTTCCTGCGGAAAGGGATCCGACCCCGGGGCTCAGTTGCCCAGCTTCTTCTGACGCGAACGCTCGCGTGCGGCGCGCTCGTCTTCGCGCAGGCTCGGCCAGGCGGCATGCAGGTATTGCAGGCCCGACCACAGGGTCAGCACGGCGGCGATGGCCAGGGTCCAGTCGCCGATATGGAACACCGGCGGGCCCATCCAGATGTCATTGACCGGCACGTTCGGCGCAACCGAGTACAGCAGGCACAGCAGCGCGACCATCTGCGCGGTGGTCTTGACCTTGCCGATCATGGCCACACGCACCTTGGCGCGCTGGCCCAGCTCGGCCATCCACTCGCGCAGCGCCGACACCGCGATTTCGCGGCCGACGATCACCGCCGCCCAGAACGCCATCCACGGCGTCGGGTGGCCCTGCACGATCAGGAACAGCGCCACCGCCACCATCAGCTTGTCCGCCACCGGATCGAGGAAGGCGCCGAACGCCGATTCCAGCTTGTACCGACGTGCGATCCAGCCATCGAGCCAATCGGTGATCGCGGCCAGGCCGAAGATCGCCGCGGACGCGAAATTGGTCCAGGTGTAGGGCAGGTAGAACACCAGCACCAGCACCGGGATCATCACGATCCGCAACAACGTCAGCCAGGTGGGCAGGGTCAACTTCATGCGGCTTGCTTCTCTCTCTACTCGGCCGGGTCAGGCGTGGCCAACCCGTGCAGGTTAGCGTAGATGCGTGCAGCGAGGGCGTCATTGATGCCCTCGACCTTGGCAATTTCAGCTTCACCAGCGGCTTTCAGGCCGACCAGACCACCGAAATGCTTGAGCAGGCTGGCGCGTCGGCGCGGGCCGATACCGGGGATGTCTTCCAGCTTGCTGGTCATCCGGGCCTTCTGACGGCGGCCCCGATGTCCGGTGATGGCGAAGCGGTGCGCTTCGTCGCGCACCTGCTGGATGAACTGCAGTGCAGGATTGGCCGCGCCCGGGCGCAGCTCGCGGCCATCAGGCATCACCAGCGCTTCGTGGCCGGCGCGGCGCTCCACGCCCTTGGCCACGCCCACCAGCAGCACGCCTTCCACGCCCAGGTC
>DOKO01000052.1 GCA_003510825.1 Stenotrophomonas sp. | reverse complement strand
GATGCCATTGGGCAATCCCGAAACTTCAACCGGAAGCGCCAACATCAATTCCTCTGCTCCATCACCGTTCAGCCTGCGCGTCATCCCGCGCGACCAGCACACGATCTCCCGCAAGGACATCAGCCCGAACGCTCTGCGCGTGCTGTACCGCCTGCGCGATTCCGGCTTCGGCGCCTACCTTGTCGGCGGCGCCGTGCGCGATCTGCTGGTCAACGGCCGCCCCAAGGATTTCGACGTGGCCACCGACGCCACGCCCGAACAGGTCAAGCAGCTGTTCCGCAACTGCCGCCTGATCGGCCGCCGGTTCCGCCTGGCCCACGTGGTCTTCGGCCGCGAGATCATCGAAGTCGCTACCTTCCGCGCCAACAGCGATGACGGCAGCGGCGACCGCGAAATGGAAAACGGCATGCTCGTGCGCGACAACGTGTACGGCACCATCGAAGACGATGCCGTCCGCCGCGACTTCACCTGCAACGCCCTGTACTACGCCATCGAGGATTTCTCGGTGCGCGATTACACCGGCGGCTTCGAAGACGTGCAGGCGCGCCTGATGAAGCTCATCGGCGATCCGGTGCAGCGCTACCAGGAAGACCCGGTGCGCATGCTGCGTGCCGTGCGCCTGGCTGCCAAGCTCGGCTTCCAGATCGAAGAAGGCACCGCCGCACCGATCCCGCACCTGGCCAACCTGCTCAACGAGGCCGCCCCGGCGCGCCTGTTCGAAGAAGTGCTGAAGCTGTTCCTGTCCGGGCACGGCGTCGCCAGCTTCGAAGGCCTGGAACGTTACGGCCTGTTCGACGTGTTGTTCCCCGAAAGCGCCAAGGCCCTCAAGTCCAACCGCACCGGTGCGCTGCGCCGCATGCTGGTGGAAGGCCTGGCCAATACCGATGCGCGCGTGGCCAACGACGAGCCGGTGTCGCCGGCATTCCTGTTCGCGCTGCTGCTGTGGCCGGCGTACTGCCGCGCCCAAGCCAGCCTGCTCAAGCAGGGCGTGGCGCCGGAAGAGGCGCAGCGTCGCGCTGCCGACCGGGTCACCGTGCAGCAGCTGAGCACCATCGCCCTGCCGCGCCGCTTCTCGCTGCCGATGCAGGAAATCTGGCTGCTGCAGTCGCGTTTCAGCTCGCGCCAGCGCAAGCGCGTGTTCCGCACGCTCACCCATCCGCGCTTCCGTGCTGCGTTCGACTTCCTCGCCCTGCGCCAGGTCGCCTCGGCCGAGCACGAAGCCGACGTGGCGTTCTGGCGCGAAGCGCAGGCGCAGTCCGGGCATGAGCTGGAATCTTCGCTGGATGCCATGCACACCGACGGTGGCGACGAAGAGGGTGGGGCACCGCGCAAGCGTCGCCGCCGTCGTCGTCGCACCGGTGCTGCCGCCGGCGGCGCCGCCGAGTAAGCCATGACCCTTGCCTGGATCGGCCTGGGGGCCAACCTGGGTGACGCGGTCACGACCGTCCGCGCGGCCATCGCCGCGCTGGATGGCCTGCCCGGCACGCAGCTGCGGCATGCCTCGCGCCTGTACGCCACGCCGGCCTGGGGCAACGAAGACCAGCCGCCGTTCGTCAACGCGGTCGCGGGGGTCGAGACCACCCTGGCCGCTAACGATCTGCTGCAGGCGATGCTGGCGCTGGAACAGCAGTTCGGCCGCGTGCGCGACCCCGCCGTGCACTGGGGCCCGCGCGCGCTCGACCTGGACCTGCTGCTGTACGGCGAGCAGACGCTGGATGAGCCCGGCCTGCAGGTACCGCATCCCTACCTGCACGAACGCGCCTTCGTGCTGGTGCCGTTGGCCGAGATCGCACCGGATCTGGCCATTCCCGGGCATGGACGCGTGCAGGATGCAGTGGTGCGGGTCGATGCCTGCGGGATCGCGCCGATAGGGTGATAATGACCGGGTTATCTCCCCCGGTTATCAGCACATGAGCACCCACGCAGACAGCAAGCCCTGGACCGTTCCCGCACTGGCCGAAGCCAAGCGCAATGGCCAGAAGCTGGTCATGTTGACCGCTTACGACGCCAGCTTTGCCCGTACGTTCGACGCCAATGGCGTGGACCTGATCCTGATCGGCGATTCGCTGGGCATGGTCGTGCAGGGCCATGATTCGACCCTGCCGGTGACCGTTGCCGACATGGTCTACCACACCCGTGCGGTGTCCCGCGTGCTGCAGCGTGCGCTGCTGGTGGCCGACCTGCCGTTCGGCGCCGACGCCACCCCCGAGCGCGCGCTGGAGGCTTCGCTGCAGCTGCTGCAGGCCGGCGCCGAGATGGTCAAGATCGAAGGTGCCGGCTTCAAGGTCGACATCGTGCGCTACCTGGTCGAGCGCGAGATTCCGGTCTGCTCGCACCTTGGCCTGACCCCGCAGTCGGTGCTGCGCCTGGGCGGCTTCAAGATCCAGGGCCGTGGCGATGCCGCGCGCCAGCTGGTGGAAGACGCCAAGGCCGTGGCCGCCGCCGGTGCCGCGCTGATCGTGCTCGAATGCATGCCGACCCCGGTGGCCGCCGAAGTGACCGCCGCCGTTGGTGTGCCGACCATCGGCATCGGTGCCGGCCCGCAGTGCGATGGCCAGGTGCTGGTGATGCACGATTTCATCGGCCTGGACAGCGGCCACCGCCGTCCGAAGTTCGTCAAGGACTTCCTGGCCGAAGGCGGTTCGGTGGCCGGTGCCACCCGCGCCTATGCCGACGCCGTGCGCGACGGCAGCTTCCCCGACGAACAGCACGCCTACGCCCAATGATCCAGACCTTCAACGAGCTCGGCGCACTGCGCGAGCAGATCGCACAGTGGAAGCAGCAGGGCCTGCGCGTGGCGCTGGTGCCGACCATGGGCAACCTGCACGGTGGCCACCATTCGCTGGTGACGCTGGCGCGGCAGTACGCCGACAAGGTCGTGGCCAGCATCTTCGTCAACCCGACCCAGTTCGGGCCGAATGAAGACTTCAGCCGCTACCCGCGCACGCCCGAAGCCGACGTGGCCGGGCTGGAGCAGGTCGGCTGCGATGCGGTGTGGCTGCCCAGCGTCGAGGCGATGTACCCGCTGGGCGTGGACAGGACCACGCAGATGCACGCCCCGGGCGTGAGCGAAGTGCTGGAGGGCGCCAGCCGCCCCGGTCACTTCGATGGCGTCTGCACGGTGGTCGCGCGCCTGTTCCTGCAGGTGCAGCCGGACGTGGCCGTGTTCGGCCGCAAGGATTACCAGCAGCTGGCCGTGATCAAGCAGATGGTGGCCGAGCTGTCGTTCCCGATCCAGATCGTCGGTGCCGAGATCGTGCGTGACGACGATGGCCTGGCCAAGAGCTCGCGCAACCAGTACCTGGATGCCGGCCAGCGCCCGCTGGCCACCACCATCCACCGCACCCTGCTGGGCATGCGCGAGGGCTACGTGGCCGGGCAGACGCGTGCGCAGATCGAGGCCGATGCCACCGCCGCGCTGCAGGCGGCCGGCTTCCAGGTCGACTACGCGGTGCTGCGCACCCCCGAGCTGGCCGAGCCGACCTTCGACGGCGGCGGCCGGGTGGCGTTGATCGCCGCCCGCCTGGGCAGCACCCGCCTGATCGACAACCTGGAATTCTGATGCCTGCGGGGTCGGATCCCTTTCCCGGTGGGAAAGGGCTCTGACCCCACTTCCAGCCCGCTACCTGAACGGGTTGCCGGCCGTGATGCCCCGCGCTGCGCGGGTGCTAGAATCCCCGCTTTCCTTTGCGTTGTGCCGTGCCATGCATCTGTCCCTGCTGAAGACCAAGATCCACCGCGCCACCGTTACCCATTCCGAGCTGAACTACGAAGGCTCGATCGCCATCGACGACAACCTGCTGGCTGCCACGGGCATCCGCGAGTTCGAGCAGGTGCACATCTGGGACGTGACCAACGGTGCGCGCTTCTCGACCTACGCCATCCGTGCCGAAGCCGGCAGCGGCGTGGTGTCGCTCAACGGTGGCGCTGCACGCCACGTGCAGGTCGGTGACATCATCATCATCGCTGCGTTTGCCAGCATGACCGAGCAGGAAGCCGACAGCTTCAAGCCGAAGCTGGTGTACGTGGACGGCAACAACCAGATCACCCACACCAACGACACGATCCCGACCCAGGCCGCATGACAACGAACAACGGATTCGACTCGCTGCATTCCCACGCCCAGCGCCTGAAGGGCGCAAGCATCCCCAGCCTCCTCGCCGCCGAACCCGGCCGCGTGCAGGACCTGGCGCTGCGGGTCGGTCCGTTGTACGTCAACTTCGCCCGGCAGAAATACGATGCCGCGGCGCTGCAGGCGTTGCTGGCACTCGCCGCCGATCGTGATGTCGGCGGTGCCATCACCCGTCTGTTCCGCGGCGAGCAGGTCAACCTGACCGAAGGCCGCGCGGCGCTGCATACCGCGCTGCGTGGCGATGGGGTGGATGCGCCGGTGGCGGCCGAGGCCTATGCCACCGCGCGCGAAATCCGCCAGCGCATGGGCGTGCTGGTGCGCGCGCTGGAAGACAGCGGCGTGACCGATGTGGTCAGCGTCGGCATCGGCGGTTCCGATCTGGGCCCGCGCCTGGTCGCCGATGCGCTGCGCCCGGTCACCGGTGCGCGCCTGCGCGTGCATTTCGTGTCGAACGTGGACGGCGCCGCCATGCAGCGCACGCTGGCCACGCTGGATCCGGCCAAGACCGCCGGCATCCTCATTTCCAAGACCTTCGGTACCCAGGAAACCCTGCTCAACGGGCAGATCCTGCACGACTGGCTGGGTGGCAGCGAGCGCCTGTACGCGGTCAGCGCCAACCCCGAGCGTGCGGCCAAGGCCTTCGCCATCGCCGCCGATCGCGTGCTGCCGATGTGGGACTGGGTGGGTGGCCGTTATTCGCTGTGGTCGGCGGTCGGTTTCCCGATCGCGCTGGCCATCGGCTTCGAGCGTTTCGAACAGCTGCTGGACGGCGCCGCGCAGATGGATGCGCACGCGCTGGACGCGCCGCTGGAGCGCAACCTGCCGGTACTGCACGGCCTGACCGACATCTGGAACCGCAACGTGCTGGGCCATGCCACGCACGCGGTGATGACCTATGACCAGCGCCTGGCGCTGCTGCCGGCCTACCTGCAGCAGCTGGTGATGGAAAGCCTGGGCAAGCGCGTGCAGCGCGACGGCCAGCCGGTCACCACCGACACCGTGCCGGTGTGGTGGGGTGGCGCGGGCACCGATGTGCAGCACAGCTTCTTCCAGGCGCTGCACCAGGGCACCAGCATCATCCCGGCCGACTTCATCGGCTGCGTGCACAACGATGATCCGTACACGGTCAACCACCAGGCGCTGCTGGCCAACCTGCTGGCGCAGACCGAGGCGCTGGCCAACGGCCAGGGCAGCGATGACCCGCACCGTGATTACCCGGGTGGCCGCCCGAGCACGCTGATCCTGCTCGACGCGCTGACCCCGCAGGCGCTGGGCGCGCTGATCGCCATGTACGAACACGCGGTGTACGTGCAGTCGGTCATCTGGAACATCAACGCCTTCGACCAGTTCGGTGTCGAGCTGGGCAAGCAGCTGGCCAGC
>DOKO01000374.1:736-4379 GCA_003510825.1 Stenotrophomonas sp. | reverse complement strand
AGGAAAGGGCTCTGACCCCAGTCTGAGGCAGACCATGGAGGTCTCATGAGACTCAATCCCGGACGCATGATCGTAGTCGTCATGATTGTTGGCGCTTCGGCAATGTCTCCCGCGCTCTGCCAGAACGTAACGCCCGCCACCGACCCTGTCGTCCAGATTTTTGCAGAGAAGGAAGGGCTGACGGCGGCCGAAGCTGACAGGCGCCTGCGCCTTCGAATGGCAGCCGGAGAAGAGCTTCAGAAGATCATGGAGATCATGCCGGACAGGTTTGCAGGCAAGACGTTCACCGAGAACCCGATGGTCGTGACGGTCAGGCTGACCGGAGCTGACCCGGTGCCTTCCATGAGTGTGGATACGCGATATGGACGGCTCACCTATCATTTCGTGGTGGGTGCCGCGCATTCGCTGAACGAGCTTAAAGACGTCGTGAATTCTGGAGAGATCCAGAAGCTGTTCCCGGAGCATCAGGGGATAATGGTTGACGGGAGCCGCGGCGTCATCGTGGTTGAGTTGCCGGCAAAGGATTTTGAGAAAATCTACGAAGGCGAGCAAAGTGGTGTCAGCCGCGTGCTTTCTGTTCCGATCGAATTGAAGAAGGCCAAGGCTCCGGTGAAGCTGCTCTAAGCGCCGGAGGTGCGGTAGGCCGGGTCCGATCCCCTCTTTCCCGGGCCTGTTTCTGGAGACCTGCATGACCCGATTCCTGTGCCCCCTGCTGCTGACGCTTGCGATTGCGAGCACGGCCGCAGCAGCCCCGCCGGCACCCGTGCAGGGCGACCACCTCGAGCGGGTCATCCTGCTCAGCCGCCACAACCTGCGCGCGCCGCTGGTGTCCTCGGGCACGCTGGCCGAAGCCACGCCGCATGCGTGGACGACGTGGGACGTTGCCGCTGGCGAGCTGACCACCAAGGGCGGCGTGCTGGAGGTCTACATGGGCCGCTACCTCGGCCAGTGGCTGCGCACGCAGCAGCTGCTGCCGGCCACCGGCTGCCCGCAGGCCAGTGACTTCCACGCGCTGGCCAACAGCCTGCAGCGCACCCAGGCCACGGCACAGTTCTTCATTGCCGGCGCCTTCCCCGGTTGCCACGTCACGGTGGAACAGCGCCGGCCGCTGGGCACGATGGATCCGCTGTTCGACCCGGTGATCCATCGCGACGACGCCGGCTTCCAGCGCCGCGCCCTGCGTGCGATGCAGCAGGCCGAATCAAAGGCGCGCCTGGGCCCGGATCTGCAGGTGGTGGAGGGCGTGGTGGAACACGCGGCCTCGCCGGCCTGTACGGGGCGCAGCCACTGCACGCTGCGTGCGGGCGACAGCCAGTTCCGCGCGGAAGCGGGCAAAGAGCCGGGGGCCTCCGGCTCACTGGCGCTGGCCAATGGCATGGTCGATGCGCTGCTGATGGAGGATTACCAGAACGCGACGGGCGCTGAGGCCGGCTGGGGCAGGCTGCACGACGACGCGCAGTGGCAGGCAGTGGCGCGGGTGCGCAATGCTTACCAGGACATCCTGTTCGGCACGCCGGAGGTCGCGCGCGATGTGGCGGCGCCGCTGCTGTCGCACATTGGTGCCGTGTTCGTCGATGCGCAGTCGCCGAAGGTGAGCCTGCTGGTGGGCCACGATTCCAACATCGGCTCAGTGCTGGCGGCGCTGGGTGCCTCTGACTACACGCTGCCGGGCCAGCTTGAGAGAACGCCTATCGGCGGCCTGCTGCAGTTCGAGCGCTGGCGTGGGCAAAGCGGCGAAGCGCGTTACCGGCTGGCGTACGTCTATCCGACGCGCGCACAGTTGCGTGACGCGGTTCCATTGAGTGATGCACAGCCGCCGGGGCGGGTGGAGCTGGCGCTGCCGGGATGCGGGCAGGACGGATGCAGTGACGAGCAGTTCGAGCGCCTGTTGCATCCAGCAGTGAAGTGAGTGCCATCCACGCATGGCGTGGATCTACTGGCAAAACGGGAACATCCATGCCTCGCGTAGATCCACGCCATGCGTGGATGCGGTGCAGTAGATCCACGCCATGCGTGGATGAACCTACGCAGTGCGGACCAACGGTCCGCACACACCACCGGAGGCCGTAGATCCACGCCATGCGTGGATGAACCCCATCCAGGAACGCCGAACAGAAAAAACGGCCCGGGTCTCCCCGGGCCGTTCCGTTTCCATCTCACACCCAATCAATCACTCGATCGGCTGGTCCAGCATCAGCTGGCGTGCGAAGCGCACCGGCGGTGCGCCGTAGGACAGCATCTGGTCGTGGTAGGCCTTCAGGTTGAACTTGTCGCCCAGCTTGTCCTGCATCGCCTTGCGGGTGTCGAAGTGTTCCTGCGCACCGACGAAGTAGGTCGGCAGCTGTGCCGAGGTCAGCTGCGCGCGCACCCACTTGCCCGAGGCTTCGCTTTCCTGCTGGAACGCATCGTGGGTCATCAGGTGCATCGCCTTCTCGCGATCCCAGTTGTCCACGTGCACGCCCTGGTCGAGGATCGCATTGGAGATCGTGCGCAGGTAGAACTTCAGCTGCACCAGGTGGAACAGCGGGTCGTTGTTGAGGTAACCCTGCTCCTGCATCATGCGCTCGGTGTAGACCGCCCAGCCTTCGGCAAACAGGCCCGAACGCAGCACCGCACGCAGGGTCGACGGGAACTTGGCCGAGTGCCAGCCTTCCAGGTAATGGCCCGGGGTGCCTTCGTGGATGCTCAGCAGGTGGATCATGCGCGAGTTGTACTCACGCAGGAACGAGTCGACCTGCTTGTCGTTCCAGTCGTCCGGAATCGGCGAGACGGCGTAGAAGGTCTTCAGGTTCTTGTCCAGCGGGCCCGGCGAATCGCAGTAGGCCACGGCCACGCCACGCTGGAATTCCGGCATCAGGATGATGTCGACCGGCGCATCGGGCAGGGTCATCAGGTCGTGTTCGCGCACGAACGCGGTGGACTGCTCCAGTGCCGCCTTGGCATCGTCGACCACCTTGTCGCGCGCCGGCTTGTCGGCGTAGGCCAGTTCCAGCGCGGCTTCGATGGCCTTCTGCTGCTGCTCGTCGGTCGGCTGCGCCGGCATTTCCGGCGCGCCCGGCTTGTCCTTCAGCACGGTCTGCGCGATGCCGTACATATCCTCGCGCACGCGCTTGAGTTCGGCGCGCGCACGCTCACCGATCTCCTGGCGGGACAGCGAGGAGTTCAGCGCGAACTTCAACTTCTGGTCGTACTTTTCAGCACCGATGCGGAAGTCACCCTTGGCGTTCGGCACCAGGGTCTTGTCCAGCCAGGTCTGCTGCTCGTCCACGGCCTTTTTCAGGCCGTCGATGGCGGCCTGCAGGCGCTGCTGGTCGGCCTGCGGCAGTTCGCCGATGTGCGGGGTGATGAAGGTATCGACGATGCTGAGGATGCCCTTGTTCTGCTTGGCCACCGTCTCGGCATGGATCTTCGGCACGCGTGCCGGGTCCAGGTTCTCGCGGGCCTGGGCGAAGATCGCCGGCAGCTTTTCCATGCGCGCGGTGGCCGACTTCAGGCGGTCGGGCAGCGGTGCGAATTCGCGCGCCATCAGGCCGTACAGGGCACTGCCGGCCAGGCCGTTGTAGACCTGCGGGTCCCACTTGCCGGACTGCAGCACTTCGCTGTTCCAGATTTCCGACTGCAGCTGGTTGCGCAGGATCGCCGC
>DOKO01000374.1:0-573 GCA_003510825.1 Stenotrophomonas sp. | reverse complement strand
CTGGTTGCGCAGGATCGCCGCATCGACCTGGTTCTCGCGGCCGAGCTTGGCCACGTCGATCTTGTCCAGTTCGGCGAGCAGGCCCTTGTAGGCCGCCACGGTCTTCTGCTGGCCGGCCGCGCTCAGGTCGTCGATCTCGCTGTCATAGCGGTGGTCGCCAATCTGCGTGGCGCTGACCGGGGACAGCTGCATCCACGTGTCCAGCGCACGCTTGGACAGGTCAGCGAAGGCGGCATCGACCGCCGCATCGCCGGCCTGCTGGCTGGCGGCCGGGGTGGAACCGTTGGTCGGGGCGTCGGCCGGCTGGCAACCGGCCAGGGCGGCGATCAGGGCAAGGGCAAGGAGATGCGGGCGCATCGGCGTTCCTGTACTGGGATCAATCCCCGAGCATAGGCCGCGCGGGGCGCTTTGTCCCCCTGCCATAGGATTACCATGGGCGCTGGCAGGACTCCCAGCGCCCCGGAGGGCGACCCCATGCAGATTCACGGAAGAAGCAGTTTCAGCACGCGAGGCGGGCTGGCAGCCCTCGTTCTGGCAGCAGCGCTGGCGGGCTGCGCGGAGCAGGGCGACCAC
>DOKO01000376.1 GCA_003510825.1 Stenotrophomonas sp. | reverse complement strand
TGTTCCGATTTGCCATCGCTGCACTGTTCAGCGATGGCAAATCGGAACATGGGCAATCCGCTGGGAATCAGACCCCGGATTCTGCCACAGGCCTGTGTAACGGGCCGCGACCACGCGCACGCCTCGTGTGATGCGGCGCGCGGGCCGTTCAGCCGCGTGGGTGATGCCGCGCGTGCAGCTTCTGCAGGTGTTCTCGTGCCACCAGGGTGTAGATCTGGGTGGTGGACAGTGAACTGTGGCCCAGCAGCATCTGCAGCGCGCGCAGGTCCGCGCCCCGGTTCAACAGGTGGGTGGCGAAGCTGTGGCGCAGGCCGTGCGGGCTGATCCGCGCCGGATCGATGCCGGCCACCTGCGCATGGCGTTTGACCAGGTGCCAGAACGCCTGCCGGGTCAGCGCATGCAGGCTCGGCTCGATGAACAACGGTGTCTGCCCATCGGCCAGCGCGTGCACCTTGCCCTTGCCCACCAGCTGCGGCCGCGACTGCTGCAGGTAGCGTTCCAGCCAATGCTGCGATTCCTCGCCCAGCGGCACCAGGCGCTCCTTGCTGCCCTTGCCGGTCACCCGCAGCACGCCCTGGCGCAGGTTGA
Organism: Stenotrophomonas sp.; assembly: GCA_003510825.1. Classification (GTDB taxonomy): domain Bacteria; phylum Pseudomonadota; class Gammaproteobacteria; order Xanthomonadales; family Xanthomonadaceae; genus Stenotrophomonas. Next base: position 4,149 of record DOKO01000376.1, on the reverse strand, counting down.
CCGCGGTGGCCGGCAGCAGCACCAGCTCGCTCACGCGCAGGCCGGCGGCATACATCAGTTCCAGCATGGCGCGGTCGCGCAGGCCCAGCGGACTGTCGATGTCCGGCGCGGCCAGCAGGGCGTCGATCTGGCTTTCGGCCAGCGCCTTGGGCAGCAGCCGGGGCAGCTTGGGCGGGTCCAGCAGCGCGCTGGGGTCTTCGCTGCGCTCGCCGCGGCGCACGCCATCGGCGAAGAACGCGCGCAGTGCCGACAGCAGGCGCGCGTTGCTGCGCGGCGACCAGCCATGGCGGGTGCGCCAAGCCAGGTAATCGAACAGGCCCGGGCGCTCGATGCCGGCCAGGCCATCCTCGCGGCCATCCATCCAGCGTGCGAGCCCTTCCAGGTCGCGCCGGTAGCTGTCCAGGGTGGCGCGGGCCAGGCCGTTCTCGGCCCAGATCGCATCGAGGAAGCGCTGGATGCGCACGCTGTCGTCGGCGCGCAGTTCCGGCAGCTGGGTAACCAGCTGGCGGCGTTCGGCAGGGGTGGAAATAACGGCCATGCGTGCAGGATACGAGGGCCACTGCGGGCGCGGCCAGCTTTGCGTATGCTCGGCGCATGTCCCGCCCTGCCACCGACACGGCCACTGCGGCCGCCACCGAAACGCCCCGCCCGCGTGCGCTGCTGCCGTGGCGCGTGCTGGCGATGGTCTATGACGCCTTGCCGGTGCTGGCGCTGTGGATGCTGGCCGGCACGCTGTTCACCCTGGCCTACACCTTCAGCGGCCATGCGCAACGCGAGAACATCGCGCCCTTCAGCGCCTGGCAGTGGCTGTTGTGGGCGGTTTGCTGGGCGGTGACCGGGTGGTACGCCACGGCCAGCTGGCGCCGCGGCGGGCAGACCCTGGGCATGCGGCCGTGGCGGCTGAAGCTGGAATCGCGTGATGGCACGCCGCTGCGGCGCCGCCAGCTGTGGCTGCGCTTCGCGGTGGCCACGCTGTCGCTGCTGCTGGGTGGGCTGGGCTTCTGGTGGGCGTGGCTGGACCGGCAGCGCCTGACCTGGCATGACCGCGCCAGCGGCACCCGCGTGGTGCGGATGCCGAAGCGCTGAGAAAACCCGCCGGGCATGGCCCGGCGCTACCTGCGTAGCGGGTCAGCCTTCCGGCAGGATGACTGCCGGCTGTGTCCACAGCTCGAAGAACTGCGTTGAGAACGCCGCGGCCTTGACGTCGTCGGCGACCGGGATCTTTCCATTCAAGGCCGAGCGGGTCGCGACGAAGTCCTGCCACAGCTTCAGGCTGGCGTTCTTCAGGCGCTTCTGCTCACCGGCGTCGCTTGCCGCCAGGTACTGCGCATACAGGTCGCGCATCGGCTTGCCCTTGGCCTCGAAGGCGGCCGGCAGCTCCGGCAGGGTCGCCGCGGTGTACTCGACCGTCGCGTCCGGCGTCCGGTAGCCATCCGGGCCGAAGGCCTCCTTCAGTTCGTCCTCCGCTTCCAGGTACTCGAAGAAGCCAGGCACGTTGAAGAGCTTGGTGCGGTAATCAGACGAGGTGTCCGGGCTGTTGGACACCACCGTGGTCGGCAGCTCGCCCAGCAGGCCGACATCCCAGCGGCGCGGAATGAAGAAACCGGTCGCCTTCACGTACGGGCCATCGATCACCACGTCATTCAACTCGACCTTGGACGCCAGGCCACCCGAATTGGTCTTGCTGGTGACGTACTGCTCGGTCACGATCACGTACTCGCTCAGCGTCGGGTTGATCAGGCCACCGATGCCGCCGGCGTACACCACCATGCGCACGCTGCCGATCTTCCCGCTCTGCAACCGGTACTGGCCCGGGTCCAGGCTGATGGGCACCGCGGTGTGCGGCGGAATCAGATGCGGCTGCGCGTCGATCGACAGGGTCACCGGCTCATCGGTGGGGTTGTCGATCTCGAAATCGACCGAGCGGCTGCAGCCGGCCAGCAGCAACAGGGCGGCAACAGCAGGAACCAGGCGTTTGAAGAGCATGTTCATCCTTGAAGGTGTTCATCCTTGAGTAAAGCAGCGGGCGCCGCATGCGCCCGCGCGGTGAAGACCGGCGCTGCTACCTGCGCCGGAACAGCCAGCCGGACACCGCCAGCATCACGATGGGCGGCAACGCGTAGGCAATGCGGTAATCGAATTTCAGCGCACCGGCCATGCGCCCGAAGAACAGCTGCAGCAGCCAGAAGCCCAGCGCGAACAGGATGCCCAGGAACAGGCGCTTGCCCATGCCGCCGCTGCGCAGCGAACCGAACGCGAACGGCACGGCGGCCAGGCACAGCGCCAGCACGTTCAACGGGTAGAACCAGCGGCTCCAGTAGATATCCTCGAAATCGCGGGCATCCAGGCCGTTGCGCTCGCGGTATTCGATGCTGGTGCTCAACTCGCTCAGCTTCAGGTTGCGCGGCTTGGCGATGCCGGTCGCCAGCGCACCGGCATCCAGCTTGGAATCCCAGGGCTCGCGTGCGGCTTCCTCGCGGGTCGCGCCACGCTCGGCGAAGGTGTCACGCTTGACCCCCGTCAGCACCCAGCCGTCCCTGTCATGCTCGGCGGTGGCGGCGTGGGTCAGCGAGGCGATGTTGCCGTCCTCGGCGATGCGGTACAGGCGCACGTCACGCAGGATCAGCCGCGTGCCCTTGTCACCGACCAGCTGCTCTTCGCCGCTGGCGGCATTGAGGAAGGTGTCACCCTCGCGTGCCCACAGGCCCGAATAGCGGGCCGTGGTCACATCGGTGCCCCACTTGGCGCTCATCTTCAGCGCATCGGCGCGGTTCTGGCCCCACGGCCCAAGGGTCTCGGCACTGATCACCATCACGCCGGTCAGCAGCGACAGGGCAATCGCCACCGAGACACTGAGGCGCTTGCGCGACAGGCCCAGCGCGCGCAGCGCGGTCAGCTCGGAGGTGGCGGCCAGCTGGCCCAGGCCCATCAGCGCGCCGATCACCGCGGCGGTCGGGAAGAAGGTGTAGGCGCGGCGCGGCACGGTGTACAGCACCCAGGCCGCGGCATGGCCCAGCGAATAGCCGTTCTTGCCGATGTCCTTGAACTCACCGGAGAAGGCCATCACCACGTCCAGGCCGGTCAGCACCGCCCAGGTGAGCAGCACGGTGGTGAACACCGCACGGCCCAGGTAGAAATCGAAACGCATCGGTCGCAGCTTCATGCGCGGGCTCCCTTCGGGCGCGCCAGGCGGCCATCGCGGAAATACATCCACAGCGCGAAGCCGAGCAGCGGCAGGGTCAGCCACCACAGGCCGACCGCAGGCGGAATCCTGCCGTTGGCGATCCAGCCACTGCCGATGAACATCAGGTTGGTGCCGACCATGTAGGCCAGCAGGGCCAGCATCATCCGGCCATAGCGCTGCTGGCGCGGCGAGCTGCGGCCCAGCGGCACGGTCAGCAGGGCGAAGGCCAGGGCGATCAGCGGCGGGGCGATGCGGCGGTGCAGCTGGGCCTTGGCCTCGGCACGGTCGTCACCCAGCAGCTGCAGGGTCGGCATCAGCTCGGGGTCATCCTCGTCCTTGGCCTGGGCGCCGTCGGGCAGGGCCACGTCGTTGCGGGCGAAGGTCGCCAGGCGGTAGTCCAGCGCGCCGGCCAGCGGGCCCTCCACCTGGTGGCCATTGTCCAGCTCCAGGAAGCGCTGCTGCTTGCCCTCGAAGAACATGCGGCCGCCGGCGGCGGAGACCACCTCCAGGCGGTCATCCTTCTGCCGCTGCAGGAACACCCGGCCCAGCTTCGTGCCATCGGGCGAGATCGAGGACAGGTAGACCACCCCGCCATTGGGCAGCGGGGTGAAGCGGCCCGGCTCCAGGCCGGCCATCAGCACGCTGCGGTTTGCGTCCTGGATCATCTGCTCGGCGGTGCGGCCGGCCCAGGGGCCCAGCCACAGCGAGCAGGCGCCGACCAGCAGCACCACCGGCACCACCAGCATCAGCAGCGGCCGCAGCAGGCGCTTGGGCCCCACGCCAATGGCGGTGATGACCGCCATTTCCGAATCGCGGTACAGGCGGGCGATGGACAGCAGCAGGCCCAGCATCAGTGCCAGTGGCAGGATCAGCGGCATGTAGGCGATGAACTGCAGGCCCAGCTGCGAGAACAGCAGCTTGGCCGGCAGCCGTCCGTCGGCGATGTTGCCGAGGATGTCCACCAG
>DOKO01000377.1 GCA_003510825.1 Stenotrophomonas sp. | reverse complement strand
TCGGCGAACTCGCCGCGGCAGCCGCGGTTGACCCAGATGCTGCCGCGCCGGACGCCCCAGGTCTGGCCCTCCACGCAGGCCGAGCCGGAAATCTGCCGGACCAGGGTCGCGCCGCGCCAGTTGGTCGGGCAGGTGCGCTCGCGGTTGTCCTGGCTCTCGCAGCGGATGGTGCCCCCGCTGCCGCCGCCCCAATTGCCGCCATTGCCACCGCCCCAGCCGCCGCGGCCCTCGACGAACTCGGCCCGGCAGCCATTGGTGACCCAGATGCTGCCGTTGCGGCTGCCCCAGGTGCGGCCCTCCACGCAGGATGAGCCGGACAGCTGGCGCACCATCTGCGCGCTGCGCCAGCCGGTATTGCAGACCCGCTCGCGGTTGTTCTGGCTCTCGCAGCGGACGACGCCGTTCTGCGCAGCGGCGGGGGCAACGGGCAGGGCGAGGCCGGCAAGGCCGCCCACGGACAAGGTCAGGGCCAGGCTAGCCAGGGACAGCGGTTTCATGGCGAATCCCCATACGGTGTGTGGTGCGCGACTATAAGGACGGGGCGGATAAAGCCCGTGTGACTGTCCGCATTTGCCCCGGCCGGGGCCTCGGCCGCAGAATACGGGGCTTTCCGGTTCCCGTCGGGCGCCGGCGTTCTCCAGCGGAGCTTTCCCCCCATGCGTACCCACTTCTGCGGCCTGGTCGATGAGACCCTGATTGGCCAGACTGTCACCCTCGCCGGCTGGACCGACGTGGCCCGTAACCAGGGCGGCGTCTGCTTCATCGATCTCCGCGATCATGAAGGCATCGTGCAGGTGACCGTCGAGGTCGACAACGCCGAAGTGTTCGCCGTGGCCGCCTCGCTGGGCTACGAGGACGTGCTGCAGGTCGAAGGCGTGGTGCGCGCCCGCCACGCGGTGAACGACAAGATCGCCACCGGCAAGGTGGAAGTGATCGCCACCGCCATCACCGTGCTGAACAAGGCCGCCCCGCTGCCGTTCCACGCGCATGAGAACCCGGGCGAAGACACCCGCCTGAAGTACCGCTACCTGGACCTGCGCCGCCCGGAAATGCAGCGCATGCAGCGCACCCGCATCAAGCTGGTGCAGGCCCTGCGCCGCCATCTGGACGAGCGCGGTTTCCAGGACATCGAAACCCCGATCCTGACCAAGGCCACCCCGGAAGGCGCGCGCGACTTCCTGGTGCCGGCGCGCATGCACCCGGGCGAGTTCTACGCCCTGCCGCAGAGCCCGCAGCTGTTCAAGCAGATCCTGATGGTGGCCGGCTTCGACCGTTACTACCAGATCGCGCGCTGCTTCCGCGACGAGGCCCTGCGTGCCGACCGCCAGCTGGAATTCACCCAGCTGGACATGGAATTCGCCTTCGTCCGCGAGCAGGACGTGCAGGACTTCGTCGAGTCGATGATCCGCGCCATCTTCAAGGAAGTGGTCGACGTCGAGCTGGCCGCCACCTTCCCGCGCATGACCTGGGCCGAGGCGATGCGTCGCTACGGTTCGGACAAGCCGGACCTGCGCATCGCGCTGGAGCTGGTGGACGTGGCCGAGCTGGTCAAGGACAGCGAGTTCGCCGTGTTCACCGGCCCGGCCAATGACGCCGAAGGCCGCGTGGCCGCGCTGCGCATCCCGGGCGGCGCCAGCCTGTCGCGCAAGCAGATCGACGAATACGCCGCGCACGCCGCCAAGTACGGCGCCAAGGGCCTGGCCTACATCAAGATCGCCGACAACGGCGAAGTCAGCTCGCCGATCCAGAAGTTCTTCAGCGAGGCATCGTTCGCCGCCCTGGTCGCCCACGTGGGTGCCGGCAACGGCGACATCGTGTTCTTCGGTGCCGGTGGCTACAACAAGGTGTCCGACTTCATGGGCGCCCTGCGCCTGAAGGCCGGCAAGGACTTCGGCCTGGTCGCCGACGGCTGGGCCCCGCTGTGGGTCACCGACTTCCCGATGTTCGAATGGGACGACGAAGACCAGCGCTACGTCGCCCTGCATCACCCCTTCACCGCACCGGCCGTGGACGACATCGCCGACCTGCGCGCCAACGCCCGTACCGCCGTGTCGCGCGGCTACGACATGGTGCTCAACGGCAATGAAATCGGCGGCGGCTCGATCCGTATCCACCGCCCGGACATGCAGAGCGCGGTGTTCGAGCTGCTGGGCATCGGCGCCGAAGAGGCCCGTGCCAAGTTCGGCTTCCTGCTCGACGCGCTGAACTACGGCGCGCCGCCGCACGGTGGCATCGCCTTCGGCATCGACCGCATCGCTGCGCTGATGGCCGGCACCGAGTCGATCCGCGACGTCATTCCGTTCCCGAAGACCACCGGTGCGCAGGACCTGATGACCGATGCGCCGTCGCCGATCGTCGACACGCAGCTGGCCGAAGTGCACATCCAGGTTCGCCCCAAGACCAACTGATCAGGAGATCCAGGCAATGACCGAGTTTGCGTTTTCGCTGGAGTGGGAAAAGCTGGGCAATGAAGGCTCCGAGGCCAACCTGGTCACCGAGCGTGCACGCGTCTTCGGTGGTTGGCTGGTCCGTGTCGGAAACAACCCGGCGGCGATGGCCCTGACCTTCGTCGCCGACGGCGAAGGCCGTTGGGACGGTGAAGACTTCGGCGTCGAGGATTACGAGGACGACGAAGAGGAAGAGTTCGACGAGGACGAGGAAGAAGAAGGCGAGGACGAGGACGAAGAGGAATACGAGGAAGAGGACGAGGAAGAAGAGGACGAAACCGAGTCGTCGGAACGGGCTTGACCCCGACCGTCGCCCTGGCGTCCACTCGACCCATGTATTCCATCCGCCGCGCCACCGTGGACGACGCGCCGACCCTGTCGGCGCTGGCTGCCCGCACGTTCACCGAGACCTTCGGCCATCTGTACCCGCCGCAGCACCTGCAGGACTTCCTCGAGGAGTCCTACACGGTGGAACGGCAGCGCACCATCCTGGGCCACCCCGATTACGCGGTGTGGCTGCTGGAGCTGGACGGGGAGGCGGTCGGCCATGCCGCCGCCGGCCCCTGCGGGCTGCCGCACCCGGACGTGAAGCCCGGTGACGGTGAGCTCAAGCGCCTGTACCTGATCAAGACCCAGCAGAGTTGTGGCTGGGGCAGCCGCCTGCTGGAAACCGCACTGGCCTGGCTGGAACAGGACGGCCCGCGCACCCTGTGGCTGGGGGTGTGGTCGGAAAACTTCGGCGCCCAGCGCTTCTATGCCCGCTACGGCTTCGAGAAAGCCGGCGAGTACCTGTTCCCGGTCGGCGAAACCAACGACCTGGAATTCATCCTGCGCCGGGTTCCGCGTCCGGCGTGAGATGTTCACCGGCGCTTGCCGGTCGATTCTGTTCAATCACCGTACGTCCCGCCCCGCCGAACGCCAGGCTGTAACGCATGACTCCCCCCGTACTGCTGCTGCACGGCATCTGGAACGCCCGCGCCTGGGTCGGGCCACTGGCCTGGCGCCTGCGCGCCCGTGGTTTCCAGGTGCATACCTTCGGTTACTCCTCCATCTTCGGTGGCCCCGATGTGGCCGTGCCGCAGCTGCTGGAGCGGCTGGCCGACGCCGGCCCGCTGTCGCTGGTCGGCCACAGCCTGGGCGGACTGCTGGCGCTGGGCAGCGCTCCCG
>DOKO01000333.1 GCA_003510825.1 Stenotrophomonas sp. | reverse complement strand
CGGCACCACCGGCGCGGCGGTACCGCAGCCGGGCAGCATCGTGCTGTCGTTCACCCGCATGGACCGCATCGTCGAGATCCGCGCCGGCGACCGCTGCGCGGTGGTGCAGCCGGGCGTGTTGAACGGCACGCTGCAGCAGGCGCTGGCCCCGCATGGCCTGTTCTGGGCACCGGACCCGTCCAGTGCGGAACTGTGCAGCATCGGCGGCAACCTGGCCTGCAATGCCGGCGGCCCACGCGCGGTGAAGTACGGCACCAGCCGCGACAACGTGCTCGGCCTGGTGGCGGTCACCGGCACCGGCGAGGTGATCCGCTGCGGCGGCGCCTACACCAAGGACGCCACCGGTTACGACCTCACCCATCTGCTGGTGGGCAGCGAAGGCACGCTGGCGCTGATCGTGGAAGCGACCCTCAAGCTGACCCCGCTGCCGGTCACCCAGGCCGGCCTGCGCGTGCTGTACCGCGACGCTGATGCAGCGGCCGCTGCGGTATCGCGGCTGATGTCGCAGCCGGTGGTGCCCACGCGCCTGGAATTCATGGATGCACGCAGCCTGGAACTGCTGCGCTTGAATGGCGCCGAGGTGCCCGACGCCGGCGCGATGCTGCTGGTCGAGGCCGACGGCGACCACGACACCCTGCCCTACCTGCTGCAGGCACTGGCCAGCGCCGCCGAAGGTGACGGCATGATCGAACTGGACGTGGCGATGGAAGGCCGCGCGCGTGATCAGCTGTGGGCCGCGCGCAAGGCGTTGTCGCCCGCGCTGCGCAGCGTTGCCCCGGGCAAGATCAACGAAGACGTGGTGGTGCCGGTGTCGCGCATTCCCGATCTGGTGGCCGGCGTGCAGGCGCTGGCGCGCGACTACGCGCTGACCATCGTCACCTTCGGCCATGCCGGCAACGGCAACCTGCACGTCAACATCCTCTACCACCCGGACGACGCCGACGAGAACGCGCGTGCGCAGGCCGCGCTGCCGAAGATCTTCGAACTGACCCTGGCGCTGGGCGGCACGCTGTCCGGCGAACATGGCATCGGCATCGCCAAGCGCGATTTCATGGCGCAGGCCTTCACCCCGGCGACGCTGGCGACGATGCGCGCGATCAAGGCCGCGCTGGATCCGGACGGCATCCTCAACCCGGGCAAGGTGCTGCCGGCAGCATAGCCGTTGGTAGAAGCCAACCTTGGTTGGCACGCGCGACAGCACGGTCGCTCCAGGCCCGATGACACCTGCCACAGCGTGCCAACCAAGGTTGGCACCTACCAGAGCGATTGGCCGCACTCTTGTAGAGCCGAGCCATGGCCATAACTCATGGACCATTCTTCGGAAGTGCCCACGATCCAATCGCGACAACACCCTCTGTCGCTTTTGACCTTGAGCACCACACATCTGCACTCCTAGACTCACGGCCCGCTGGATGCCCGCGCGCGAGCTCGAACATCGCAGCACCTCATGGCCCACCTGACCACGCCAGGCATAAGCCATTCCTCCCAGCCATGGTCACCCACATGAAATGCACTACCCGTTTTCTCCTTGTCCTGGCAGTTGTCCTGCTCGCGGCATGTGATCGCATCCCACACACGAGCGGCTACATCCATTCAAACGACCGCTATCTGGAGGAGAACGTAGCAAACTGGAACAGCATGATTTCCACAGTAAATGCGTGGAACGACAGCCCGTTGGCAGAAGAATTCCATGAAGCAATTGCTGATGGGGATGACCTCTCCAAGTTCCGCTTTCGACTGCAGGCTGCACACACGGACGCCGTCAAGCAGCGCACCTCTGCAGAGCAGCTGACACATCGCCCAGAGGCAGCTGATCTGCACCAGCATCTACTCGCATCACTTCAGAGCGTCGAAGACATGTTCGCCATCTTGGTGACGTTGGCAGAGCTTCCAGCAGGCTACACCGCCGAACAGTCCGCATCGATCCTGGCTCGTCTGGAACCCGCCATCGAGCGCATGGATACAGATCTACAGAAGCTGAGTGACGCCCAGGACACCTTTGCCAGGTCAGAGAAGATCCAGCTCACGACAAGTGATCCCAGCCGTCGCTAGACCCGATTCTTGTTCGACGCGACGGCGTTGAAGACGGGTCAATCTGCAACCTTTCCTATCGCATACGCAAAACGGGGTCGGTATGGTCGGCGGCCGGTCCATCTCCCCTCTTTCACATGATCAAACTTGCACTGCGACCCTTCCGCTTGTTCGCCTGTTTCAAAGGGCGGTCATCAAGACGGGAATTCTGGCTCTTCTTCCTTCTGCAGCTCCTGGTGAACATTTCGATCATTGGCATAGCGGCATACACCTCCCGCCAAGTCCCTCCCAGCGCCCTCGCAGAAGGCATGCGACCGACCGACCTGATTGCGTACATCTGGTTTGGCTACATGATGCTGAGCGTCGTCCCATTCTATGCGCTTGTTGCGCGGCGATTTCGGGATCTCGGTCAAACGGGTTGGCTGTGCCTTACGTTGATGATCCCTGCGCTGGGACCCGCTTATGTCCTGCTGCAGATGCTTCGCCCCGGCCAAGAGGGCGATAACCTGTATGGACCTGCGCCACGCTAGAGCCGTTCTCATCTTCTGCAGAGCCGAGCCCACGCTCGGCTGACGCGCCCGCGCAAGAAGCAGCCGAGCATAGGCTCGGCTCTACAGCAGCTGTCGCGATCCGCACGCGTTTACGGCCGCTGCGGCTGCACTGAAAGCATTCGTAGCTTTTCTACTTTTCCAACTTTCCTCATTGGGCTGCGGGCGCTTCCCGGCCATCCTCGGCGTGCCACCGACAACGGGTGGCACGGGCTTGCAATCCCGTTTGGTAACACTGTTGTTTACGCTTGCCTGCCGGCGTCGTGCATCCCCTGTGCGCGGCGCCGGCTGGCAATCCGTCCGCGCCTCTATGGCGGGCGGTGCGTGGGGGCCTCGTGCCCGCCGGCGTTTCGCAGTGTTACCACCGGTATTGCAACCACGCACCGTCCGCCACCCGCTGTTAAGCGCGGATGGCGTCCTGCTTCATGCACAAGGACGCCGAGATGACTACGACCAAGTACCCCTTCCTGTTCGCCACCCTGGGCGAAGCCGCCACGCGCCTGCCCGATGATCTGGCGCGCATGCTGGAGATCGCGCTGGCCGCCACCGATGCCGCCAACGCCCCCGAACGCGCGCCCGAGAGCATCACGGTGCTGAACTGCCTGCGCCGCATTCGCCAGGTGGAAGCGGCCAACGGCCAGCCGTGGCCGAACGATGGCCACACCCCCGGCCAGAGCATGGCCCTGGCCCGCATCGACCGCGCCAATGCCGGGCAGACCTTCCTGCTGGAACTGCTGCACGCCATCGAACGCACGCGCGTGGATGGCGATGAAGAAGAACAGGTGGGCGATGGCGCGCGCGAAGGGATTCTGTTTGCCTGCCGCGCGTTGGCCGAGTACGTGGATCTGCAGCTGCACGCAGCGTGAGGGATACGCAGATGGGGTCAGAGCCCTTTGCGTTGCAAAGGGATCCGACCCCAGGTGGTTTACCAGCTGTAGCTGACGCCCACCTGGGCGCTGGTCTGGTGGTAGCCCGAGCCACGCTGCAGCGACAGGCCGCCCCAGGCGCCCAGGCCGCCGGCGAACTTCAGCGAGGCACCGGCACTGAACTCACCACGGCTGCGCGGGATGCGTGCATCCACCTGCTCATCGTCCATCAGCACGCTGGAGGCCGAGCGCTGGTGCAGCCAATGCGCGGCAACATACGGCTGCACGTCGGCTGCGCCATTGCCCCAACGGGTGACACCGGACAGGCGCACACCGGCGCGGCCGAACACACCATCGGCGTCGCGCGTGGTCACCACCGTGCCGTTGGCCTCGGTGTGGCGCAGGTTGTCCCAGCGGTTGTAGCCCACCTGCAGCTGCGGTTCCAGGAACAGACCACCGCTGGCGTCGCCGCCCAGGCGCAGCGCGTAGCCGGCTTCCACTGCACCCTGCCAGGCCTTGCTGTCATAGCGTTCCGGGGTGAGCGCCACGCCTTCCACGCGATTACGGAACTGCGCACGCTGCAGCGAGCCATCCACGTACAGGCCGGCATACGGATCGGCATGCGCCGCGCGCCAGGTGCCATACACGCCCAGCGCTTCGCCCTTCACCTTGCCGCGGGCGTAGTAGCCGGTCAGTGCATTGGTCGAGGTGCTGCTGGCATTGCCGCTGGACAGCATCACGCCGAATGCGCTGCCGCCGTCGCCGCGCAGCAGGTCTGCGCCCACGCTCAAGGCCTGGCTGCTGCCACGCACATCCAGCTGGCGGCTGACCGCATCAAAGCCAGTGCGCGAACCGTCCACCCGGGCCCAGCCGCGGCCACCGTTCTGGCCGGCCTGGCGATCGTGGTAACCCAGCGCGAACATGTTCTGCGCGGCGGTCAGGTTGGCCAGATAGGCGCCGCCCTCAGGGCGCAGCACCGGTTGCGGATCGATGGGGTCCACCGGATCGACCGGATCGATCGGCGTGCACCCCGGCAGGCTCGGATCGGCCTCGCACGGGTCCGGCGTGGTCGGCAGCTGCGAGCGCAGGTACCAGTTGCCCGCGCCGCCCGCCACACCGCCCTTGTGCAGGAAGTACTCGTACTGCCCGCCCACCGCGCGGCCGGCCAGATCGAACTGCCCATCCGATGCACCATCCACACGGATCAGCTCGATGCCGTTCACGGTCTGCGCGCCTGCACCGCCCACGTTGTTCACCGCCACCTTGGCCGTGCCCTGGGTATCACCGGTGACGTGCAGGAAATCCGTGCGGGAAGCATCGTCGCCCAGCACGGTGTTGAACACCACGGTGCCGCCATTGCCCGTGAAGGTATCCACGCTGAGCGTGTGGAACGCGGTGCCATCGCCCAGCGCGACCACGCCGCCGTCGTTGACGGTGAGCGCACCGACGTCACTGTTGCCGGTCAGCTGCCAGCGTCCACCGTCGTCCAGCGTCGCGCTGCTGACGTTGCTGAAGGTGCCGGTGATGCTACCGCCGTTGGACAGCGCGACATGCGCCTGGCTGCCGTCGCCAGCGACCACGATGTTGCCGTTGAGGTCGCTGCCCTGCACATCGAGATGGGCGGTCGGGGCGATGGAGGTGGCGTTCAACTTCGACACTTCCAGCACGTTGCCGTTGCCACCGATGAGCTGGCTGCCGTTGCTCACCGAGAGGTAGACCTCGCTGGACGCACCTGCGCCGGAATCGCCGGTAACGAGGATGGCCGGGCCCGTCGTGCCGACCAGCGTCGAGCCATCGATGTCCACCTGCGCGGCCACATCATGGCCGCTGCTGCCCAGGCGCATCCGCAGCGCATGCGTGCCGCCTTCGATATGGCTGCCATCGGCAATCTTCAACGTACCGCCGAAGGCGTAAATACCGGTCACGCCGGCTTCCACGCGCGTGGCCGACAGGTCCAGAGAGGCATTCGGGGCCATGCGTACGGCCGTTGTCAGCGCACGCAGCGTGCTTTCGCTCACCGTGGCGGTGGACGCTACGTTGCCCGCACCCGTGGTCAGGTCCAGGGCAAAACCATTGACAGACGTCGACGACGAATTGACGGTGGAACGCGAGATCGTTGCCGTCGCGCCGACCAGCGTTACACCGCCCGCTGCGTCATCCACGCTGGCCGCATTCATGATCAGCTGTCCGCCCGCACTCACCTGCACACGATTGGCGACGGCACCCGGCTGCAGAACCAGCGTCGCGCCTTCACCCACGGTCCACTGCTCGGCCGGCGCACCGGCATTCACGCGTTCGCTTTGCCCGGGCAGGACAACACCGGCATGCGCATCGGCCAGGCTGGCATAGGCGAGCACGGCGGCGGTGAGGGCGAGGGAAAGATGACGGGGCTGCAACGCAATCATGATGAGTCTCCTTGATGAGTTACCGGCTGGGCGGCTCTGGCAAAGCCTGCTTGACGGTCACCACTGTGTCCGGACGTGGCGACAGATGACATGCAAGAAGTTTCAAAAAGCGAGTCAAAAGCGACAGATAAAGGATTCGTTAAGGGAACTTGAGCCCAGCGTATCAGCTACCTGAACGGCGTGTGCAGGCAGCTTTGAGCTGCGAACCAATTCAGGTCCTCCCGACATCGGGCCATCACCACGCGTGACGCAGACCCATCTGCAGTGCCAGATCGCGGTAGCCGTGGCCACCGTGCTGCAGGCCTACGCCTGCCCACATGCCCCAGCGTCCCTGCAGGCCGAGATCGATACCGGCCTGCAGGTCGTAGCGGCTGCGTGGAACGTTGCCGCGCTGCCGCACACCATTGAGATCCAGCGACTGCGCGCCGTGGCTGCGCAGCCAGTTGACCGCCACATAGGGCTGCAGCACGCGGCCGCGGTCCTCGTGCAGGGCGAAGACCCGCATGCCCACGCGCGCCTGCGTGGCACTGCCATCCGCATGGGTCACCTCGGTACCGTTGCTTTCCACATGACGCCCGGCGCGATGGCGAACGTGCTGTACCTGCATGCCTGGCTGCAGATGAACCGAGGCCGCTGCACCCTGCCATGCCGCCAGCGTGTAGCCGCCCTCCAGCGAGGCGTGGACGTTACGCGATGCATACTGCTCGCGCTGCAGGCCAATGCCCTGCACGCGGTTGTGGAAACGGCCACGCTGCAGGCTGCTGTCCAGATAGGCACCCTGCAGGCCGTCACCGTCCTGCAACCAGGTGGCATAGACGCCGAGTGCAGCGCCGCGCACGCGCCCACGGGCGCTGTAGCCGGTCAGCTGCGATTGCGCGCTGCTGTCGGCATGGCCGGTGCCCAGCATCACGCCGAACGCGGTATTGCCTGCCCACAGCAGGTCGCTGCCCACCTGCAGCACGCGGGTGTTGCCCTCCACCTGCAATTGGCCGCCCACGGCGCGCATGTCCGGTGAGCTGCGCGCCACGCGTGCCCAGGCCGTGCGTTGCCCGCCGCGTCCCAGCGTTCCGCGGCGGTCGTGCACACCGTGCGCGAACATGGCCGCGGCCGCCGCCTGGTTGGCCAGGTAGGTACCGGCCTCCGGACGCAGTACCGGCGGCGGGTCCAACGCGTCTTCGTGGTCATCACCGGGGCCGCCCCCGCCCCCGTCAATAGGGTCCGGGCCGGGGTCCACCACGCACTCGGGCGCGGCCGGATACAGCGCGCAATGTTCGCGCCATTCCGAACGCAGGTACCAGTGGCCATCGGCCGGGTTGCTGCGGCTGCCCTGGAACAGGAAGTACTCATGGGAACCGGCCACCGCGCGCCCTGCCAGCGAGTAGCTCGCCAGCGAAGCGCCATCGATCTGCACCAGCGCGATGCCATCGGTGGTGGGTGCACCGATGCCGCCGATATTGTTGACGCGGACCTGCGCATCGCCGCTGGCATCGCCGCGCACATGCAGGCGGTCGATGGCCGCACCATCGCCGGCCAGCGCCCCGTTGAAGACGAACGTCGCCGCCTCGCTGTGCAGGTCACCATCGATGGTGAGAATGTTGAAGCCGTTGACGCGGCCATCGGACAGTTCCACCACACTGTCGCGCACCTGCAGTTCGCCCACCCTCGTATCGCCGGCAAGCTGCCAGTGGCTGCCCCCGTCCAGCACCAGGCGGTGCAGCAACGACGTGCTGCCCTTCCACAGCGAACCCTCGCTGAGGCGCGCATGCACTTCCGATTGTGGCACCAGCCCGGCAGCCTCATCGTCCGGACTGATGACCAGATCGCCGATCATCTGCGAGCCGCCTTTCAGCACCACGTCGAACCGACCGGCCACCGCAGCATCCAAGGCCAGCGCGATGCCATTGCCGCCGGACACGATGGCGCCATTGCCCAGGGTGAGGTGCGCATCGCGGCTGCTGCGCAGCCACACACCGCCGTGCTGCGCGCTGGCCAGCGACCCGCCGTCGATCTGCAGGCGCCCCCCATCGGTGACCACCGCGGCCCAGGCGCCCTCACCTTCAGTGCGTACATGGGTGCCGGCAAGCGTGATTCCGCCGCTGCCAGCGGACAGCACACCGTGCGCGTTGGCGCCCGTGGTGCTCACTACGCTGTCGGCCAGATCCACGGCGCCCCCGCCTTGCGCGACTGCTCCGATCGCGCCGGTCCCTTCGGTGATGATGTCGGTCCTCGTGGCCGTCACCTGCGGGCTGCGGCCAACGCCGCCATCTGCATCCAAGCTGTGGCCGTTTTCGCCCCGTGTATGCAACCGGCTGTTGGCAATCTGCGCAGTGCCATCCCTCAGCGAAACCGCACTGCTGTCGACACCATCGGCGCTCACCTGCGAGCTTTCCAGTTCCAGTTCGCCCCTGCTCATCATGCTGATGCCATCACCATTGGCAGTAGTGATTGACGAGCCCACCACCCTGGCCACGCCATCGCGCTGGTTGATGTCGATACCGTACCGGCCGGTCACGAGGCGACTGCTGACCATGTTGAGCACGGAGCCTTCGGTCATGCCAATGCCGAAGTCGCTGGACACGTCCACGCCGTCCAGCAGCAGGCTCCCTCCTCCGCTCATGGCAAAGCTCACCGCCAGGCTGTCTTTGCCTGCGACGTGGATGCTGCCACCGCGCATTTCAACATCACCGGCCAGCAGGATTCCTGCCCCAGAGCGGTCATGGCCGAGGCGGATGTCCACATCGTCCATGACCAGCCTGCCCGGACCCACGCGCACGCCCTGCCCGCCCGCCCCCAGCCCGTTGATCTGCACCGACCGCAGGTGAACATCTCCGCCATTGGCCACGGCAACGCCCACGCCGGACCCGGCCATGTCGATGCGGGTGCGTTCTGCCACCACGCTGCCGCCGTCCACATCCAGCCCGTGCGACTGGGCGTTGACCTCGATCACGCTGTCGACCACGCGCGCGGTGCTGCTGCCCTTGACCGAAACTCCGTAGGAGAGCGGGCCATGCGTGGTGATGTGAACACCCTCGAGCAGCAGATCGCCATCGGTGGCCTCGGCACCATTGGATTCGGTGCCGAAGGTCTCGATGCGGGTACTACGGGCATGTACCTGCCCGCCATTGGCGGCCGACAGGCCTGCGGCGCCGAAGCCAGTGGTGGTGACGCTGCCCTTCTGCAGCTCGATGCGGCTGGCCGTGCCTTCTGCGCGTGCCGCGGCGGCACGCATGCCTTCGGTGCGCAGATGGACCTCACCGACAGGAATGAGCGTGCCGCCGTGGATGGCATGGAACGCGTAGCCTGCGGTATTGCCCGGCTCAACCGGATCGGTCGTGGTGTAGTCACCGGCCGCCGGGGTCTGCTCATCACCATCAGCGACCACCTGCTGTGCATGGACAGTGGACACGGGCGCGGCCAATGCGGCAGCCAAGGAAAGCGCAAGGATGCGGTGAGTGAGGTGCGTTGCGTGCATGGGGAAACCCTCCGAAAGCAGTGGGCCATGCTCCGTTGAGCCGTGCGGACTGAACATCGAATGCGTTGCAACGTGGCATGCGACGTTAGGTCGCAGTCGTGTGCCACGCTTGCTGCTGGGGGTCAGAGCCCTTTGCGTTGCAATGGGGTCTGACCCCGGGAAGGCAGCCACGCGTGATGTGGGCGTCAGGGGTTGGCGTCGAACACCAGGGTGATGTCACCCCGCCACTGGGAACCCGGTGATTTCACCATGTCGGCTACCGCCGCTTGGCCCGCGATGAAGCGCAGCGCGGACCGCCGATCCTGTACGTACTGCGGCGACGAGAAACGGGGGGCATTGGCGTCCAGCGCCGTCAACGGCGTGAACTGCGCCGGGCGGCCGTCGCGCTGATTGACCATGCCAGGCAAGGTCACGTCCACATCCACTGGCACAACCGCACCGTCGCTCGCATTGCGGATGCCACAGCGGTCGCCTGGCGCATCGTGCTCACAACGCAGCTTCATGCTGAAGTCCATCGAGCTGGTCAGCTGGAACGGCAGCTGCTGGCGAAGGCTGGACGGTCGCTTGCCATGGTCGATCCACTGGGCCCAGCCCCCTTCCGGTGCCAGCTGCACACGCGGTTGCTCCGAGGGAAAGCGCACCTGGAAATCGTGCAGGACGTCGAACTCGAAATTCAGCTGTATCGCCTGCACCCCGGTGATGTTGTCGCCGAGGTCTATGTCCGATCCCAGGCCACCGGTGGTCCAGGATTCGCTTGCCGTGTAACGGCCGTTTGGCAATGCCGTGGCATTGGGCAGTGCCGCATCGATGCCGATGCCCACGTTGCGGTACCGGTATACACGGTTATTGCGTGTCCGGTTGCTGAAGCAGACCTGCGGATTGGACGGATCACGCACGGCCCAGCCTCCCGTAGCCCATCCGAGCCCGCCTGCAGAAACAATGGATGTACAGCCCCCTGAAACGCCGTACGTGAAAGGATCTGCGCCGTTGGTGAAATCCATGCGCATTGAAACTGCAACAAAGCTGATTGCCGCCTGGAAGGTGTTGCCGCTTTCGCGGTTGGTGAAGGTGACCAGGCGCGGTGCTGGGAAGCGGAAATAGGTGGTGTTTCGCGACGACGCATTGTCACCGCTACCCTCTTTGCGCCAGTACTCGCGGTTACCCAGATCGAAGATGTAGGCATTGCGCCGCTGGCAATCGCCCGGCCGCCAGCTGCAGAACGATCCGCGCGGGGTGGTGTTCTCGAATGCCGTGTTGCCGGGATTTAGTACGCTGGGCCGGAAGACGCCCGTCACTTTGGCTTCGACAACCTGGGCGTGGGCGGTGACAGACCACAGCGAAACGAACAGCAACGGCAGGGTGGCGATCCATTTCATGGTTCACTCCTTGAAAGATGGGTGGAGGGTGCAGCCCTCCGCGCGGCCAGTGCTGAAGGGCAACCGACACCACCCACCATCAGCAGATCACCCTCACGCGGGTAGCGGTCTTCTTCCAGCGTCAGCGTGCAGCTGATCTGGTCCGGGTACTGCATCTGCACCACCGGAGCGCGCGCGCTCAGTTCCAGGGTGAAGAAGCCATCGTCCTGGCTGACCGTGCGGCCGGCATGGTTGATGACGTGCACGCCGCGCACGCCGTTGCCGCTGCCATCGACCACCTGGCCCATCACCGTGTACGTGCGCAGCACATCCAGGGTGGTGTGCATCACTCCACCCTTGTTGAGGTGGTAGCGCACCGTGGCCGGTTGCAGGGTGGCGGCCGGCGCGTGGCGGCCGTGGAAATCGAACTGCACGTGGCCGGCACGGTAGGCGTTGACCGGAACGAAATTGCGGCCCGGCCGCAGCATCATCCCACCGCCCTGGCTGTCGTCGGCACGCAGCTGCACGCCCGGGAAATCGCTGCGGACATCCACGATCATTCCTGTTTCCGGGCTGGTGCCACGGCCCTGCCCGATCAGGGCGGCGTGGCCGCCACCAAACACCGCTGTACTTTCCAGATTGGCGCTGCCACTCATGCGGCCTTCGCTGGAACTGCGGTTGAGATACACATCACCTTCCAGCAGCGGGCTTTGCAGCAGCAGGCCGGCGCCGGCGCCGACGCCCTGGCTGTCGACGGTGACCATGCCATTGGCGCTGCGCACGTAGCGGCTGTCGATCTGCTGGGTGGCCGTGGCCGTCACGTAGCTGTCGCGGCGGCCGGTATCACCGGTACGGCTGCCAAGGCTGCCGCCATAACTGCGGCGGTCGCTGCCGAGGGACAGGCTGACGGTGAGATCGATACCGCGCTGACGACGGTAGTGCGTGGCCATGCTGCCGGGCCGGTCATAGGCAGACACCTGCCAGTTCACATCGTGCCGGCCGAACAGGGTTTCGCGGCGGCCGTAGGACACATCCAGACCGGTTCCACGGGTGTAGCCGTCAGTGCGCGCGATGCGGATGTTGGCGTGATCGCGCTGGCCAAAGCGGTGGCTGATGGACACTGCGGTGGTGTCCTGCCAGCCGCCGCTGGTCTGCCAGCGCGGTGGCGCGCCGTCGCCAGGAAACACGTACTGGCGCTGTTCCACCCAGCTGCGGCCATGGTTGGCCACCACGCTGCCGGCGCGGTAGCGGTACAGCGCCTGCAGGTCCATGCCACGACCAGCATCGCTGGACGTGTAGAAATTGGTGTAGGTACTCAGCGCAGTGGTGGCCTGCCAGTCGAGCGACACACCCGCAGATTCGCGCTGACCGATCTTCTGCGCCGTGGCACCGGCCACCGCACGCGGATGCAGCAGGTAATTGACCACCGCGCCTGCAGCCGCGCCGCCCTTGCCCTGCACGGCGGTGCTGTTCAACAAGCCCTGCTGCTGGCCGGCAAACAGGCTGTAGCGCCAACGCCGCGTGGGGTCTGACCAGCGCGTCGGCTTGTGGATGGATGCCGCTTCGCGCGAAGCCTCCTGGCCGTCGGCGATCACCCGCAGCTCGACATCATAGATGCCGCCCGGCAAGCGCCGGGTGTCGATTTCCTGGATGCCCGGCTTGACGCCCTGCGTGGACAGCAGGCGGCCATCGCGATAGATCTCCACCACGCCTTCGCGGCTGGCGGTGACATACACGGGATAGGCACTGGGGCTGCGGGAATCGGCCAGCAGCACATCGGATGACCCGAACATGACGCCCAGCGCGGTGTCACTCTGCGCACCGGGGGCACGCGGCTGGCGGATGATGCCTTCGAAGGTGGGCAGGAAGTAACCGGCACGCACGAAGTGGTCGCCCAGCTCGCGCTGCGCATACAGCGCGCTGAGATAATGCTCGCGGCTGGCGGCCTGCGCGTAGTACTGGTAACTGCCGACCGTGCTCCAGCGGCCCACGCTGCCGCGCAGTTCGGCACTGTAGCGTGCTGCCGTGGGCTGGTCCTGTCCGCCGTGGACGGACAGGCTGTTGCGCACGATCAGGCCATGGCTGCCCGCTTCGGGCAATGCGACATGGCGCGCCTCTGTGTTGCCGGCATCCGGCGTGAGCAGGGTCAGCAGGGAATTGGAAAGACTGTAATGCAGTGCCGCAAGACCACGGCAGGCGTTGGCGCAGATACCCAACGGCATGGGCTGGGCCAGCTGCTGGGCCCAGCGCGCACGCTCGGTTTCCGGCCACGGGCTTTCGTAGGCCTCGGTGAAGGCCAGCAGCTGAACGCGGTTGTCCTCATGCAGCACAACTTCGGCATCCCCCAGGTAGCGGCCATCCAGGTCCACGCGCACCGTCAACGGCGCGCCGAACAGATGGCTGCGGAATTCTGCGGGCATGCGATCGCGCTGCTCCAGCAGGCTGGGCAGCTCGCCCAGGGCCAGGCCGGCCGCCTGCGTGGAGGTGGCCGTCACCAGGGCAGCCACGGCCGTGGCCAGTGGGCCCATTCGCAGGGCAATGTGACGGATCGAGGCGTGCATGGGGGACTCCTTGGACGACCTGCGGCAATCCGTGCCGCAAGCCGTGTACGGGGGTTACAGAGTGATGTCGCGTTCGACCATCAAACGGAACTGGCGCGCACCGGCGCCCTGCACGTCCCTGTGGCAGCTCCCGTGATGCCTTGCAGCGCTCCATGCCGTAGACGGGTTGCGGGCGGCATTCCATGATGTCCTTGAACATCAAGCGGAACGGGCCCGCACAGGTGCCCCGCACATCCTTGTGCCGGCACCTCTGACGGCCTGCGGCGATCCGTGCCGAAGGCCGGTGACGCGACTTACGGAATGTCGCTTTCGAACATCATGTGGAACTGACCCGCATAGCTGCCCTGCACGTAATCGCCAGTCGGCTTGACCGGCGCAATGGCGAATGCCAGGGACTTGCCGGCAGCAGCCTGTGCGGCGGTGGCGACCGTGATCTTGTTGGCCGCCGTTGCCGGCACGGTGACGTTGTCGAGCTTCACCGTCAGTGCCACCACTTCAGCAGCCGACGACATCTGGGCTGCGGCGCTCA
Organism: Stenotrophomonas sp.; assembly: GCA_003510825.1. Lineage (GTDB taxonomy): Bacteria > Pseudomonadota > Gammaproteobacteria > Xanthomonadales > Xanthomonadaceae > Stenotrophomonas. The sequence continues at coordinate 1,878 of DOKO01000333.1, read as the reverse complement.
GGTAGGCGCTGATCGCGGCCGGCGACTTCACGTTGATGACGCGGCCGGTCAGCTCGCGCAGTTCCTGGCGGGCGGTGTCCCACGGCAGGGTCTGCGGTGCGCCTTCCCAGCCATCCGGGGTGGAGATCTGCAGACCGGCGGTGTTCGGCACATCGGCCTGCACGTTGACGGTGATGCTCTTGGATTCGACGGCGGCCAGGGCAATACCCGGGGCCAGGGTGAGGGCCGCAGCGGCGGCCAGTGCAACAGTCTTGATCGACATGGGAGTTTCTCAGTTGGATGAAGGGGTATCGGGCCAGGAAACAAGGCAAGGCGTTGCCAGCGGTCTCCTGGCGGGACCGCCTGCAGTAACTTGAGATGGAGCAGGAACGCGCTAGCGGCGCGCATCCACCCTGCGCTTGGCGTCGCCTTCAAGCAGGTCGAAACGAGCAAACTGTTCCGATCCCGGGGTCAGCGCGTAGCTATTGCCGGGCCGTACATGTGCCAGCACACCGGGAGTGCAGGTATCGGGGCTGGACTGTTCGCAGTAACGCAGGTTGTCGAGCACCAGGGTCGCATTGCCCTGGTTGTGCACGGTGTTTCCGTCGATGCGGGTGTCGTAGCGCGCATTGGCAGGGGGCACGAAAAGGATGGTGCCGTAGCCAGTAAATACATGGATGGCCGAGCTCAGCCCTGCTGCTTCCTGCGTCTGTTCCTCGCTCAACGAAAACTCATCGGCAGTGGGTACCACGGGAATGAAGCGGAGACGGAAGTAACGCTCTTCGTCCCGGGCACCGCGATACACCAGACGAGTTGCCTGCTGCCCATTGGCGGCGATGATGAGCCGGCCAGGGCTGGCGATGAGGCCCTCGGCACCGTCGGCATTACGCGCCAATGCCGCCGTATCCACCGGCATTTCCACGGGCTTGCCTTCGCCATTGAACTGCATCCGCGAAACTTCGACGCGGACATAGGCCGTCCCTTCGCCGGTATTGCGGATGCGCTTGAGCAGATGGCTGCTGTTGGCGGGCAGGTAATCGAACAGAGGGCCAACGCTGATCTGCGGCGTGCCAGCATGGCTCGCCGGCGCGATGGCCAGTAAGGACAGCAACAGCAGGGCGGGACGAATCATGGCGGGCTCCTTTCGAGGTGCCCATTCTGAAAAATCCCCCCGCCCAAGCCCATACAAATAGTTGCAAATGGCGACCCGGCCGCTGCCCGACTTAATCGCTGGAAATCGTCCCGGGAATATCAATCATTATCATCATCGATGATCTGCTGCCCCACGACCTGCAGCATCGGTTCGCGCGTTTTCGCCCACAGACCCGTAGTACCAGAACTGTGGCAGAACCCTCACTTCATCGACATGCACGACGAGGTTGCAACGAATCCGATATCGCACCCGCGACGCTGCAGCCGATAGTGCACGCTTCTTTCAAGGAGTGTTTCGATGTTGAAGATGATGATGCCGCTCAAGCGCTATGCACAGTTCAGCGGGCGCGCCAGCCGCAGCGAGTTCTGGTTGTTCCAGCTGTTCATCGTGATCGTGTCGATCCCGTTGTATGTACTGGGCTTCGTTGCCGGTTACATCGATTCGCAGGCGCTGGCGCTGGCATCGACCGGCCTGAGCCTGGTGATGTGGCTGATCTTTGTGGTGCCGTCGCTTGCCGTCACCGTGCGCCGCCTGCACGACACGGACCGGTCGGGCTGGTGGCTGCTGCTGACCCTCGTCCCCATCGTGAGCCTGGTGCTGCTGGTGTTCCTGGTGCTGCCCAGCACCCCGGGCGGCAATCGTTTCGCCACGGCCGCACCGCGCGATTGATCGCAGCCGGTCACGCCCCGAATTGATCATGCGTGCCAACCAAGGTTGGCATTGCGCCGCTCTGGTAGGTGTCGACC
>DOKO01000330.1:4803-7085 GCA_003510825.1 Stenotrophomonas sp. | reverse complement strand
GAAGCAAAACGGGCGGTTAGCTCAGCGGTAGAGCACTACCTTGACATGGTAGGGGTCACAGGTTCGAACCCTGTACCGCCCACCACGAAGTCCCTTCCAGAGGGGCTGTCGTGACCTGAAAAGCCCGGCCCTGGCGCCGGGTTTTTACGTAGCAAGGCCAGCCTTCGGGCGGCACGAACAAGATGGGCGGTTAGCTCAGCGGTAGAGCACTACCTTGACATGGTAGGGGTCACAGGTTCGAACCCTGTACCGCCCACCACCTGGCTCCCGGCATTGCCGGTGCAGCGGTGGAAACAGGAAAGCCGGCCCGATGGGTCGGCTTTTTTGTTGCCTGGCCTCCGGCCCTCAGAACTGGATCATGCTGCACATCCGCACCGGTCGCTCGCTGCGCACCAGCCCCTTGTCGGTGCGGCACTGGCGCACGCGGTCCTCGGCCTTGCTGCGGCACTCCGGGCACAGCGCGGCCAGCGCGCTGTCCTTGCCCTGCGCCGCAGTGCAGACGCGCTGCGCGTGATCGGCGCGGGCCTCGATGGCGCGCTCCGGCGAAACGGCCTCGCCCATGGCATTGACGAAGCGGTAGTCCGCGAACGGCTGCGGCAGCGCGCATTCCTGCCGGGCATTTTCCACATACGCCGCCTCCAGCTGGCGACGCAGCTGCGCGCCCTGGCGATCGCAGTCGGCGACCAGTGAGCGCGAGGCGGCAGGCGTCAGCTGTGGGTTCACGTAGACCGGGCGGGTGCGGATCTCGCTGCCGAACGGGCAGCAGGCCGCAAGCAGCACGACGGCGACCAGCAGCATCAGGTGGGCAACGATCCGAGTCTTCATGGCGCATCCTTTCGACAGGGCACCATGCTGTCACCGGGCGTGCCGGCGAGGATGAATCGCGGCTGGCGATCAGTGCGCGGCCGATGCGCCGATGTTGAAGCGGTGACGCAGCTGCCAGTGGCCCTCGACCTGGTGCACCACGTCCAGGGCGTACGTCTTCCCGCCTGCGGCGCGCTCCCAGCGCAGCATGCTGTCCTGGCGCAGGCGCAGCTGCAGACAGAGATCGTCGGAGCTGGCCGGGGTCAGCGCTGCAGGGAGCGCTTGGCCCGCATCCGGGCCGCCGCTGCCGACGCTGGACAGGACCGCGTGCAAGAGCAGCAGGGCAAGCATCGGCATGGCGCGGTGCTCCGGAGAAGGGAGTCCAGCGTGTCACCGGCGCTGGCGGATCGATACCGGCATGCGACGAAGCGGGGAAATGTGCGTGCAAAGGGCTCGCTGCGGGGATGAATCCGTGCCGGAAAGCACCGGACCGCCCGATGGGGCGGTCCGGTCGAGTGGCCAGTGCGGGATGGCCACACCCTCCGTCGAAGGCCCTTGGCCGGGAAGCCAGGGGTTTGGGCCCTGCAGCGGGAGGGGATGATCAGTCAGCGGCGATGCCGCGGTTGATCACCTCGGGTCGCAGCAGGCCAGCAGGCCCCACTTGCCGCCATTGCCATACGGGCAGGCCGGGTGTTCTTCGCAGCCCGGGGCCAGGCCGGTCTTGGGCGAGGTGGCAAAGGCCTGGCCAGCACCCAGTGCCATCGCGGCAACCACGACGACACTGGCGATGGAGGAGATCAGTTTCTTCTTTCCGCTCATGTGTATCTCCAAGTCATGGTGAATCGCATGAGATCCCCGCGTTCGGGGACCGGTTCGAAACAGAATCAGTTGGCGATGCAGCAGATGCGCGTACCACCGGCGCGGCCGTTGCCGCCGAACGTGCACCCGGGGGTATCCACGCAACCCGCTTTGAAGCCCAGTTTTACCGGCGAGGCGAAGGCCTGGGCAACACCGAACGACATGGCGGCGACAATGACGATGCCGGCGATGGACGAGAACAGCGTCTTCTTCCTGGTCATGCGTATCTCCTTCAGTGTGTTTGGCTTCCCGGGTCCAGTGCGGCAGCAACAGCGTGGACGGTGTCCGCATCGAGCTGGCCGACGTGTTTGTAGGCGACGCTGCCATCGGCAGCCAGCACCATCAGCATGGGGGTCATCGTGGCGCGGTAGCGCTTGGCCACATCGCCGGCGCTGTCCACCGCGACTGGAAACCTCAGCGCGTGCGTGCCGGCGTAGTCGGCAAGACGGCCATACGGAGGGAGGCCGACGCCAACGAGCTCTGCGGTTCCCCGTGCAGTGGCGATTTCCTGCAGCTGCGGCAAAGAGGCCAGGCAGTAGCGGCAGGCACTGGAGAAGAAATAGAGGATCTGCGGAACGGCGCGTGCGCCACCGATATCAACCTGGGTCTGCTGTGTCGTA
>DOKO01000330.1:0-4631 GCA_003510825.1 Stenotrophomonas sp. | reverse complement strand
AGTGTCGTACGCAGTGTCAGCAGCTCGGCGCGCGTGCCCAGCGCCAGGCCATGTGCATCCAGCTGGCTCTGCCGCATCTGCACGGCCATCTGTTCGTTGATCTGTCGCAGCTGGCGGTTCTGCCAGGACAATGCGATGACCAGCACCGCCAGGACCAGGGCAACCACCGGGAACAGTGCACGCTTCAGCATCGATCATCCTTGAACGCAGCGTTGGCATCGACCATACCGGAAACGACAGTGGTGTTGTTAAGCTTTTGTTGCAGTGGACGTGTTGCTGCCCGTTCCCATCCGAAGGAGTCTCGCCATGAGTGACCACGCACCGGTGTCCCATCCCAATGCGCTGCTGGAACTTCTGTTCGGGGGCAACATGCTGCAGGGCACGTTCAAGGCCGTGGCGTGGGTTGCGCTGATGTCGGCCGTGCTGGCCTGGACCACGTACCGCTGAGCGGGCGCCCCGCTCAGGCCGCGGCGTACACCTGGCGAAGGTTGCGCAGCGTCGACTGGCGGTGCGCCGTGGCGCAGGGCTCGTCCATTTCCAGTTCCTGCAGCCGCAGGCCGACCAGGGTCATCGACAGGGCGTAGCCGCGCGCGGCATCGGCAACACGCGACAGGCCCAGTGCGCGTCGCACCAGCGCGTCGATGTGGGCCTGGTCCGGCATCAGGCCGAGGTAGGCCTGCTCGGCACTGTCCAGGTCGGGCGCACGCAGGATGGCCTGCGCATCAATGGGGAAGGCGACGGAGGCCATGGGGGTGTCCTTGTCCGTTGCAGGGCGCGCGATCAGAACGCGCGCATCAGGGAAATGAAGGCGGAGTTCTGCGCGCCGCGGCGGGCCATCGGGCTGTCCTTGACCGCATCGCCGAACCATTGGCTGGCGACCACGCCGGTGGCGCGCCACTTCGTGCCCAGCGGTGTGCTGACCGCGATCTGCAGGCCCGGCGACGTGGCGCTGCCCGGCGAATAGGCGGCCAGGCCCGAGCGCAGGGCTTCCTCGTCGCTGATGCCGTAGTAGTAGTCGAGCAGGCGCGCACTGCTGTGCACCACGCCCACGCGCGGCACCCAGGTGAAGCGCCCGGCCTGGATGGGATAGCTGTAATACAGGCTGGATTCGAGGCCGCCACCGTGGCCGCTGACCTCGCGCTTGACGCTGGCCGACAGGGCACCCCAGTCGGCGCTGTACTCGGCGCTGACGCCGGCCATGGCCGACATCTGCCGGCTGTGCAGGCGGCGCAGCTGCGCATCGTTCACGTCATCGGTCTTGAAGCGCAGCGTGTACGGCGTGACCACCGCGGAAACGCGCAGGCCCTGTTCCTTGTAGAGATACATGCCCAGCGAGCCGGGGCTGGCATAGAAGCGCTTGCCCTGCCATGCCAGCGCCGGCACCACCAGCGGCTTGTCATCGTAGTGCGCGTACGCACCGGTGGTCGCGCCGAAGGTGATGCCGGCCTGCACGCCCGGTGCCTGATCCTGGGCGCTCGCCAGCAGCGGCGTGGAGAGAACGACGGTGCACAGCAGGGGGCGCAGCAGAGCAGGGGGCAACGGGAGCATCGAGGGGCACTTTGCAGGGAACCGCGTTGCATCCTGACCGCGCAACATTGTCGGAACATTGCGCCACGGCAATGTCCGCGCAAAGGCCTCATTGGTGCCCGGCAGGCACTATCATCGGCAGCGTTTCCGGTAGCCGAGCCCACGATGCGCATCCTCCTGGTGGAAGACGATCCCGATCTCTCGCGGGCCCTGCAGTCGGGCCTCGAACGGCAGGGCGTGGTCGCCGACGTGGTCGGCAGCCTGGCCGAGGCTGCGCTGGCCCTGCGCGAACCCGTGCACCAGCTGCTGCTGCTCGACCGCCAGCTGCCCGATGGCGATGGCGCCGGTTTCGTTGCCACCGCGCGTGCGCTGCGGCCGAACATCGCGGTGATCATGCTCACTGCCAAGGGCACGTTGTCGGACAAGGTGGAGGGGCTCGATGTCGGCGCCGACGACTACCTGGTCAAGCCCGTGGCGATCGAAGAACTGATGGCGCGCATCCGCGCAGTCTCGCGGCGGCCGTCGGCGATGGTCACGCCGAGCCTGCGGCTGGGCAACTTCGCGTTCGATTTCGAATCGCTGCAGGCGCAGGTCGACGGCCAGCTGCTGGCGTTGCCGCGGCGCCAGGTACTGGTGCTGCAGGCGCTGGCGATGCGCCAGGGACGCACGGTCACCCGCAGTGCGCTGGAGGCGGCGGTGTACGGCTTTGACGATGAGATCCAGTCCAACGCACTGGATGCGCATATCTCCAAGCTGCGCAAGGCGCTGCAGCAGGCGGGCGCGGGCGTGGAGATCCACGTCATCCGCGGCGTCGGCTACCTGCTGGCGGAGGCCTGAGATGGCCAGGCAGATCCGTTCGATCACCCTTGGCCTGGCCTGGCGCCTGTTCCTGGCGCAGGCATTCACCGTGCTGTTCGCGGTGGTGGCGCTGATCCTCACCTGGGGCGACAAGGAATCCTGGGGCATGGACATGTTCACCGCCGAGGACGTCGCCAAGGCCGTGCACAGCCAGGGCGCGCATCTGGTGCTGGACGAGCCGCGCTGGCAGGCGTTGAACGCGCGCGCCGGTGGCAACCTGTGGTTCGTCGCCGTCGATGACCGCGGCATCTGGCTGGAGCGCGGCAAGGTACCCGCGCTGCACGCACCGCTGCTGGCGCGGCTGCCGGCATTGGGCGCAACCGAAGTCGGATCGCTGGTGCCGCCCTACCTGGACGTGGCGCGGGTGATGGTGCGCATCGAGGATGGACGTCGCATCACGGTGATGGCCGGTGGCGCGCCCAAGGGCGGGCTGGTCGATGGCGCGCTGATGGTGCTGCGGCTGATCGGTTTCTGGTTCTTCCTGCCGCTGATCGTGGTCACCCTGCTGGTGATGCCCACCGTCATCCATCGTGCGATGCGCGGGGTGCGCCGGTTGGCGCAGCAGGCCAAGGAGCTGGACATCGGCCAGCCCGGTGCGCGCCTGGACGAACAGCTGGTCTCCACCGAGGTCGCGCCCCTGGTGAGTGCCTTCAACGATGCCATCGACAAGGTGCAGCAGGGCTACGCCGCGCGCGACAAGTTCCTGGCCGATGCCGCGCACGAACTGCGCGTGCCGATCGCGGTCGTGCAGGCGCGGCTGTCGCAGCTTCCGCAGGGTGAACTGAAGTCGCAGCTGCTGACCGACGTGGCTCGGCTGGGCAATGTCGCCGAGCACCTGCTCGACCTGCAGCGCCTGGACCGCAACGTCAGTACGCTGCAACGCGTGGATCTGGCCCACGTGGTGCGTGAATCGGCGGCCGAGCTGGCACCGCTGGTGGTCGGCGCAGGGTATGGCTTCGAAGTGGATGCACCGGAAGCACCGGTCTGGATCCAGGGCGATGGCCTGGCGCTGGGCCGGGTGATGGCCAACCTGGTGCACAACGCCATCGTCCACGGTGGCGGCCGCGGCACCATCTGCGTGCGTCTGGATGCGCAGGGGCTGCTGGAGATCAGCGACCAGGGTGCGGGCGTGCCGGTGGGTGACCGCGAAGCGATCTTCGAACCCTTCCATCGCCTGCGTGCCGCCGGCAGTGGCAGCGGCCTGGGGCTGCATCTGGTCAAGGAGATCGTGCAGCACCACGGTGGCACGGTCAGCGTGGCCGAAGCCGTCGGTGGTGGCGCCAGCTTCCGGGTCAACTTCCAGCGCGCCGCCCTGCGCCGCTGAGCCTGCCCACAGCGGTGCGCGGGTTTGCCTGATAGGCAGCCCTGCCGCCGCACAGCGACGCTGCGCCCATGCGCATCGTTGCCGTGGTTGCCCCCTTGCTGGGCCCTGCCTGCGCCGCCGGCCTGGTGCTGGGGGCGTTGGCCTGCGTGCTGCTGCCTGCATTGCCGCCGCGCTGGCTGTGCATCGGCCTGGCGCTGCTGGCCCTGCCGGGGTGGGCGTGGCGATGGCGCGGGCGCGCATTGGCCGCCGCTGTGTTCGGCCTGGCCTGGGCCGGCTGCCACGGGCACCTGGCCCTGCAGCAGCAGGTCCCGGCGGCGGCGACGGCGCAGGATGTGCGGGTACGCGGGCGCATTGCCGACCTGCCGTTGCGGCGCGATGACCACAGCCGTTTCCTGTTCGACGTGGCCGAGGCCGAAGGATGGCCGGCGCTGCAGGGGCGGCGCCTGCAGGTCAGCTGGCATGCGCCGCGTCGTTCCAAGGTTCCCGATGCCCTGCGCGACACGCTGCACGCGGGTGCCCATTGGGAGCTGTCGCTGCGCGTGCGGCCGCCGCGCTCACGGATCAATCCGGGCGGCTTCGATGCGGAACGCCATGCGCTGCTGCAGGGGCTGGCCGGCAGTGCCAGCGTGCGCGAGCCCGGAAGCGCACGACAGCTGCGCGCCGCCCATGGCCTGGCCGCGTGGCGCGAGCGTTGCAGTACCGCGATCGCCGCGCAGGTCGGCAGGCCGTCCGCGCGATTCGTCCAGGCGCTGGCCGTGGGCGATACCCGAGGCCTGACCGATACCGACTGGGAGCAGCTGCGTGCGCTGGGCCTGACCCACTTGATCGCCATTTCCGGGTTTCATGTCGGTCTGGTCGCCGGCTTTGCGGCGCTGCTGTGCGCGGGCCTGTGGTGGCTGTGGCCGGCATTGGCACGCGCCTG
>DOKO01000316.1 GCA_003510825.1 Stenotrophomonas sp. | reverse complement strand
GACCCCTTATCCACGCATGGCGTGGATCTACTGGGGCGTCGAGGTTGGGGTCAGAGCCCTTTCCTGCGGAAAGGGATCCGACCCCTTATCCACGCATGGCGTGGATCTACTCAGCTCGCCGCGCTCAGCGGCGGCGTACCGTTGGCCAGCGTCGGCCAGCGCTTCAGCACCGCCGCGCGGATGCCAGCGGCATCGATACCGGCTTCGGCCAGCAGGTCCTCGCGGCTGGCGTGGTGCTGGAAGCTGTCGGGCAGGCCCAGGTGCAGGATCGGGCGCAGCACCTCTTCGGCATTCAGCAGCTCGGCCACGGCCGAACCGGCGCCGCCGGCCACCACGTTGTCCTCGATCGTCACTAGGCCGTCGTGGCTGTTGGCCATGGCCAGCACCAGCTCGCGGTCCAGTGGCTTGATGAAACGCATGTTGACCACGCTCAGGCCCAGCTCGCGGCCGACCTGCTCGGCGGCGCCGACGGTACTGCCGAAGGCCAGCAGGGCGATGCGGTTGCCCTGCACGCGCAGTTCGCCCTTGCCGATCGGCAGGGTCGACAGATCGCTGCCGGCGTCGATGCCGGTGCCGGTGCCGCGCGGGTAGCGTACGGCGGCCGGGCCCGGGTGCTGCAGGCCGGTGCTCAGCATCTGCCGGCATTCGGCTTCGTTGGACGGCGCCATCACCACCATGTTCGGCACGCAGCGCAGGAAGCTCAGGTCCAGGTTGCCGGCATGGGTCGCGCCGTCCGGGCCGACCACGCCGGCGCGGTCGATCGCAAACAGCACGTCCAGATCCTGGATGGCCACGTCATGCACCAGCTGGTCGTACGCGCGCTGCAGGAAGGTGGAATAGATCGCCACGACCGGCTTGCCACCCTGGGTGGCCATGCCGGCGGCCAGGGTCACCGCATGCTGCTCGGCAATGGCCACGTCGAAGTAGCGCTGCGGGTATTCCCTGCTGAAGCGCACCAGGCCGGAGCCCTCGCGCATCGCCGGGGTGATCGCACACATGCGCGGCTCTGCAGCGGCGGCATCGCACAGCCAGTCGCTGAACACATCGGTGTAGGTCGGCTTCTTGGCCCCCGCCTTGGCCACCAGGCCCTTGTCCGGGTCGAACGGGCCAACGGCGTGGTAACCAATCTGGTCGCCCTCGGCCGGCTCGTAACCCTTGCCCTTGGTGGTCATCACGTGCAGCAGCTTCGGGCCCTTGGAGGCGCGCAGCGTCTTCAGCGTGGACAGCAGGGCAGGCATGTCGTGGCCGTCGATGGGGCCGGTGTAGTGGAAGCCCATTTCCTCGAACATGGTGGACGGCACGAACATGCCCTTCCAGTGTTCTTCCCAGCGCTTGACGAAGCGCGCGGGGTTGTTCTTCTTGTCGCCAAGGATCTTCTTGCCGCCTTCGCGCAGCGCGTTGAGCGTGCGGCTGCCGGTGGCGCGGCCGAGCATCTTGGTCAGCCCGCCGACGGCCTCGGAGATCGACATGTTGTTGTCGTTGAGGATCACCAGCAGGTTCGGTTCCGGATCCATGCCGCCGGCGTGCATCAGCGCCTCGAAAGCCATGCCGGCGGTCATCGCGCCGTCGCCGATGACGGCCACGACCTTGCGGTCATCGCCCTGCGACTGGCGCGCGATGGCCATGCCCAGCGCCGCCGAGATCGAGGTGGAGGAATGGCCGACGCCGAAGGTGTCGTACTCGCTTTCCTCGCGCTTGGGGAACGGCGCCACGCCGTCCTTCTGCTTGACGGTGTGGATCTCGTCGCGGCGGCCGGTGAGGATCTTGTGCGGGTACGTCTGGTGGCCAACGTCCCAGACCAGCTGGTCGTGCGGGGTCTGGTACAGGTAGTGCAGGGCCACGGTGAGTTCGATCACGCCCAGGCCGGCAGCGAAATGGCCACCGCTCTTGCCCACCGATTCGATCAGGTAGGCGCGCAGTTCATCGGCGATCGCGCGCATTTCGGATTCGTCGAACGTACGCAGGTCATCGGGCGTCTGGATGCGCGCGAGGCGGGGATAGCGGGCAGAGTCGATCATCGTGTTCGCACTTATTCTGAACGCCCATTTTCGCCCTCAATCGGGGGTGGGGCAAGCAAACGCCGCCGCCCGTGACAGGACGGTGAGGGTTGCCGGTGCCGGTGTTCAGGTGCTGAGCTTGGATCGCTTGGGCAGCTGCGCCTTCAGGAAGGCCATCTGGTCGGCCAGGATGTTGCGGTTGGAGAGGATCAGGTGCTCGATCCAGCTGGGCCGGTAGGGGATGGCCAGCAGCGGCATGTTGGCCTGCTGTGGGGTGCGGTTGCTCTTGCGCGAGTTGCACTGGAAGCAGGCGGTGACCACGTTTTCCCAGCAGTCCAGGCCGCCCTTGGACAGCGGCATGACGTGGTCGCGGGTGAGGGTGGGGCGGTTGAACTGCTGGCCGCAGTACAGGCACAGGTGGGCGTCGCGGGCGAACAGGGCCGGGTTGGTCAGGTTCGGCGTGGGGTCCGGTGCGCGCGAGCGGGCGTGGCCGCGGGCGGCGATGATCGGATGCAGGTCCATGCCGCTCTGCAGGCCGCTGAGCCGGTTGGTGCCGCCGTGGATGTGCAGGCACGGGTCGCCCAGTGTCCAGGACACCGCATTGCGGGCGTAGAGACAGGCGGCATCCTGCCAGGTGATCCAATCCAGAACGCGTCCGTGGGCGTCAAGCGAGAGCAGGCGGACGGTGCCGGGGCGATGCAGCGGGCTGGCATTGGGCGATGACGCGGCGCCCGGAGCAGAAATCGAGGCTCCGGCTTCGATCAGACCCAAGCGTGTAGTGTCTGTCTCCATCGGGAAAACAGCTTATACCCGAATGTTGACGATTTGTGTATCGCCTGCCGGCGATACGCAAATCGTCAACATTCGGGTCCGCGCATTCCTCGATCTACCGGGGTGTCGGGGCCGGGGTCGGATCCCTTTCCTCAGGAAAGGGCTCTGACCCCACATCCAGACCCCACATCCACGCGTGGCGTGGATCTACCGGGGTGTCGGGGC
>DOKO01000197.1 GCA_003510825.1 Stenotrophomonas sp. | reverse complement strand
CAGGGCCACGACCTTGCCCTCGGAGAGGTTGTCGCCGACCTTGACCTTGATGTCCTTGACCACACCGGCAACCGAGGACGGCACTTCCATCGTGGCCTTGTCGCTTTCCAGCGTCACCAGGCCCTGGTCCTTCTTGACCGTGTCGCCGACGGCGACAAGCACCTCGATTACCGGGATATCGCTGTAGTCACCGATATCGGGGACAAGTGCTTCCTTGATTTCGGCCATGGGGATAACTCCGGCAATCTGGTGTAGGGAAACGTCTATTGTGCGGCCAGAGGGGGCCAGCGCCAACCGTTACAGGTGTTTTCAGTACGCACGCCGCCGGGACACGCTGTTGCCAAAGGCCTGCGGGCACTTCCAGTGGGTAGCGTATTGTCCCGACGATGTCCGCTTCATGTCGCCAGCGCGTCAGCCAGCGGCTGCCAGGCCTGGCGCAGGCGCGGCAGGGACCACGCGGCATTGGCCGGGCTGGTGGACGGCAGCGCGAGCAGCGCCGGCGTTGCCGCCAGATCCGGCACAACCCAGCGCTGCAGTGCCTGCCAGGCCGCGCCGCCATTGCAGGCGACCAGGCGCAGCCGCGGCAGGCCGGCGATCAGTGCGGGCAGCGCGTTGGGGACTTCCGAGCCGCGCACGATGTCGGCATCCAGGCTGCCGCGGCGCTCGCACTGGCCGATCACATCCCACAGACCGACCCCGGCATCGGCCAGCGCGCGCAGCCGCGCCTCGTAGGCGAGCGCCGGATCGAACCCGCACAGATCACCAAGCAACGGCCAGAAACGGTTGCGCGGATGGGCGTAGTACTGCTGTTCCTGCAGCGAGGCGACACCGGGCATCGAGCCCAGCACGAGCACACGGCAGTCGCGTTCCACGCGCGCAGGCAGACCGATGCACAACGCATCGCTGCTCACGTTTTCTCCAACTGCATGAACAATCGCATATGCATGAAACCCCTATAAAACAGCGGTTTCGCTCTGCCCGCTGAACAATGGAAACCAAATTTTAACGCGCGTCGGATTCGATTCATGTTGAGGCGACTACGGTGACATCGCCCCGCAACCGGGGGCCCAAAACAAGAAACAACAGGAGATTTCCCCCATGCGCTCCATCCGTATTCTGAGCCTCGCCCTGCTGACCTCCGCTGCCTTCGCTCCTGCTGCCTTCGCGCAGGACAGCAGCTCCGCAGACACCGCCTCGGGCAAGCATTTTGCCGTGGTTGGTGGCGTCTCGCTGCTGCAGCCGAAGAACGATCCGATCGACGGCATCAAGAAAGTCGATGGCGGCCCGGCGCCGACCGTCAGCTTCAGCTACTACGTCAACGACAACTGGGCCGTTGAGCTGTGGGGCGCTGCCGACAAGTTCGACCATCGCGTCAAGGGTCCGGGCAATGCCCGCCTGGGCAGCGTCGAGCAGCAGCCGGTCGCGCTGAGCGGCCAGTACCACTTCGGCCAGGCTGACAACGTGTTCCGTCCGTTCGTGGGCGTCGGTTACTTCCAGTCGGCCTTCAGCAACGAGAACTTCGCCGGTGGCGATGACATCCGCCTGAAGGACGCCAAGGGTGCCATCGGCACCGTGGGTGTGGACATGAACATCAACTCCACCTGGTTTGCCCGCGCCGATGCCCGCTACATGCACTCGCGCCCGGACCTGAAGGTGGCCGGCCAGAAGGTGGGCGAAGCCAAGCTTGACCCGTGGACCGTGGGCTTCGGCATCGGTGCGCGCTTCTAAGCGGCTCCCTGCTCCACTGTGTTGAAACAATGGGCCCTGCGGGGCCCGTTGTTGTTTTGTAGAGTCGACCGTTGGTCGACTGCCTTATGTAGAGTCGAGCCATGCTCGACTGCTTTTCAGGGCAGTCGAGCAAGCTCGACTCTACAAAAAACCTGACCCGGGGACGCCATGCACGAAATCGACCTGCTGGTGATCGGCGGCGGCATCAATGGCGCCGGCATTGCCCGCGATGCCAGCGGCCGCGGCCTGCGCGTACTGCTGTGCGAGCAGCATGACCTTGCCGCGCACACCTCCAGCGCCAGCAGCAAGCTGATCCACGGCGGCCTGCGCTACCTGGAACAGCGCGAGTTCGGCATGGTGCGCAAGGCGCTGGGCGAGCGCGAGACCGTACGCCGGCAGGCGCCCCACCTGGTCATTCCGCTGCGCTTCGTGCTGCCGTGGGAACCGCACCTGCGGCCCCGCTGGATGCTGCGCGTGGGCCTGTGGCTGTACGACCACCTCGGGCAGCGCAGCGCGGCCTTCCCCGCCTCGCGCTCGCTGCAGCTGCACGCCGATGCGCTGGGGTCATGGTTGTCGCCGCACCTGCAACAGGCCTTCAGCTATGCCGACGCGCAGGTGGATGATGCGCGGCTGGTGGTGCTCAACGCGCTGGATGCCGCCCAGCGCGGCGCGCGCATCCTCACCGGCACCCGCTGCACGGGCCTGCAGCAGACGCCGACGCACTGGCTGGCAACACTGGAAGACAGCGACGGCCAGACCCACAGCGTGCAGGCCCGGGCCGTTGCCAATGCGGCAGGCCCCTGGGCCGGGGGCCTGCTGCAGCGCATGCAGCCCGGCGATGGTTCGCCTGCCCTGCGCCTGGTGCAGGGCAGCCACATCGTCCTGCGCCGGCCCTGGCCCGACCACAGCGCCTGCCTGCTGCAGCAGCCGGATGGGCGCGTGGTGTTCCTGCTGCCGTTCGCCCACGACCATCTGCTGGTGGGCACCACCGATACCGACTACCGCGGCGATCCGGCGCGCTGCAGCGTGCTGCCCTCGGAAGTCGACTACCTGTGCGCGGCGGCCAACCGCTACCTGCGCGAGCCGATCCATGCGACCGACGTGGTCTGGCAGTTCGCCGGCGTGCGCCCGCTGCTGGCCGACCCCGACCCGCAGGCGGCGAAGCTGAGCCGTGATTACCGGCTGCAGCTGCAGGGCAGTGGCGCGCCGGCCGTGCACGTGCTGGGCGGCAAGCTGACCACCTACCGCGTGCTGGCCGAGGAAGCACTGGACCTGCTGCGCCCGCACCTGCCCGGCATGGGCCCGGCGTGGACCGCACACGGCGATGCCCTGCCCGGCAGTGACTGGGGCGATGCCGAGGCGGCGCGGGCACGACTGCAGGCGCATGCGCCCTGGCTGCCGGCCGA
>DOKO01000191.1 GCA_003510825.1 Stenotrophomonas sp. | reverse complement strand
TACTTGCAGCGTCCCCTGCACAGCCCATCCGCCCGGCCAACCCCACAAATCCAACCGCACCACCACCGCGAGGGGCTTCGCCGTTGGCCGAACCCCGTTAAAGCGGCCGTGCCGGATCCACCAGCCCGTACTGGCTGGCCATGCGCGCCAACGCAATGTTGTCGCTGATCCCCATCTTCTCGAACAACCGCGCCTTGTGCGTGTTCACCGTCTTCGCGCTCAGGCTCAGGCGCCGCGCGATGTCTTCCTGACGCAGGCCCTGGGTCAGCAGCAGCGCCACTTCCAGCTCGCGCGGCGACAGCGTATCGAATGGCGAGGCATTGCCTTCCACCGTGGACAGCGCCAGGTTCTGCGCGATGCTGGTGCCCAGGTAACGGCGCCCGGCCGCCACGTCACGCACCGCACGCAGCAGCTCCTGCGCATCGCAGCCCTTGCCGATGTAGCCGGCGGCACCCGCCTCCAGCAGTCGCTTCGGCAGCGGGCCGTCTTCCAGCACGGAGACGATCACCACGCGCGTGGCGCGGTGGCCACGGACGATGCGCTCGGTCACTTCCATGCCACTGACGCCCGGCAGGTGCAGGTCGCACAGCACCACGTCCGGCAGCAGCTGGCGGATCTCGCGCAGGCCGTCTTCGCCGGTCTCCGCTTCGCCCACCACCTCGATGTCGGTTTCACTCGACAAAATCATCTTCATACCGGTGCGGACCAGCGCGTGGTCGTCCACCAGGTAGACTCGAATCGTCATTCACGTACCTCTTCGAATGCGGCCATTGCGGGCCACGCTAGGCAGGGCATCCGGACATCGCAAGCACGACGACTGCGCAAAAACGGCGTTCTGCCTTGCGCATCACATTCTTCGCACATCGATGTTGTCCCCTGTCCCACAGAACCCGTTACAACGAAACAACCTGCTGCTGCATGGACGTCCCCGAAGGGGCATCCACGTCACTCCCCTGTTGCGATCGCTTCGCTGGCCGCTGCTGGCGGCGAACCGCGGTGTCGCCAAGGTTGCCGGCGACTGAACATGACCAGATAGCACCCTACCACCCAAACCAGCGCCGCACACCATCCGGCGAGGATATCGGAGGGGTAATGCACCCCCAGGTAGACCCGCGAGAGGCTGACCAGCAGGCTGAACAGCGGCGCCAGCACCAGCACCGGCCAGCGCCAGCGGGTGTTCCACGCCAGCAGCACCAGGGTCGCGGCCAGGGTCATGGTGCCCATCGCGTGCCCGCTGGGGAAGCTGAACGTCGATTCCGGCGCGATCGATTCCCACAGGCTGGGGCGATCGCGCTGGAAGAACTGCTTGCTGCCCATGTTCAGCAGCGCCGAGCCGACGAAGCACACCGCCACGAAGGTCGCCTCGCGCCAGCGCCGCCGCCACAGCAGCGCGCCGACGATCAGCACGTCCGCCGGAATCAGGAACCATTCGTAGCCCAGTTTCGACAGCAGCACGAAGCAACGGTCCAGCCACGGCGAATGCAGCCCGTGCATCTGCCACAGCAGCGGGGCGTCGAAATGGAACGACTCGAACTCGTGCACTTCATCGGCCAGGGCGACGAAGCCGGCCAGCGGCAGCAGCACGCCGGCAAACAGCAGCACCAGGCGCCACGTATTGCGCCCCATCCAGTGTCGGAAGCCGGACGCCGGTTCCGGCGCGGCCAGGATCGCCGGCTTACCCGGCGATCCGGACATACTTCTGTTCGACGTAGTCGTCGATCAGGGCAACGAATTCCTGAGCGATGTTGTCGCCACGCAGGGTCACCTTCTTCTCGCCGTCGACGAACACCGGCGCGGCCGGCGTTTCGCCGGTACCCGGCAGGGAAATGCCGATGTTGGCGTGGCGCGACTCACCCGGACCGTTGACGATGCAGCCCATCACCGCCAGGGTCATGTTTTCCGCACCGGGGTGCTGCACCTTCCAGACCGGCATCTTCTCGCGCACGTGGTTCTGCACGACCTTGGCCAGTTCCTGGAAGAACTCGGAGGTGGTGCGGCCGCAGCCCGGGCAGGCGGTGACCAGCGGGGTGAAGGCGCGCTGGCCGGTGGTCTGCAGCAGCTCCTGGGCGACGATCACTTCCTGCGTACGCGACTGGCCCGGCTCGGGCGTCAGCGAAATGCGGATGGTGTCGCCGATGCCTTCCTGCAGCAGCACGCTCAGCGCCGCCGCCGAAGCGACGATGCCCTTGCTGCCGATGCCGGCTTCGGTCAGGCCCAGGTGCAGGGCGAAATCCGAACGCTGGGCCAGGTCGCGGTACACCGCGATCAGTTCCTGCACGCCGCTGACCTTGGCCGAAAGAATGATGCGATCGCGCGGCAGGCCGATCTCCACCGCCTGCTCGGCAGAATCCAGCGCCGAACGGATCAGCGCCTCGCGCAGCACGCGACCGGCGTCCCAGGGCTGTTCGCGGTGGTTGTTCTCGTCCATCAGCTTCGCCGCCAGGGCCTGGTCCAGCGAGCCCCAGTTGGCGCCGATGCGCACCGGCTTGTTGTAGCGGATGGCGAACTCGATCAGCTGGGCGAACTGCAGGTCCTTCTTCTTGCCGAAGCCGACGTTGCCCGGGTTGATGCGGTACTTGGCCAGCGCTTCGGCACAGGCCGGCTCGGCCGTCAGCAGCTGGTGGCCGTTGTAGTGGAAGTCACCGATCAGCGGCACGTCGATGCCCATCATCGCCAGCTTGTCGACGATGCGCGGGATGGCCGCAGCCGCTTCCACGGTATTGACGGTCAGCCGCACCATTTCCGAACCGGCCCGCCACAGCTCGGCCACCTGCTTCACGCTGGAGGCGACGTCGGAGGTGTCGGTGTTGGTCATCGACTGCACCACCACGGGCTTGCCGCCACCTACGGTGACCCCGCCGATCTGGACGGCATGGGTCTGGCGACGGGACCAGGCGGTGGCATCGGAGGGTTGGGTCGGGCGGGTGACGGCGTCGTGCATGGGCGCATTCTACCGCCCGGCCCTGCATTTCGGGCGATTCCCATTCAGCCGTTGGCACGTCTGCGGCCGATTGTCGCAGGCAGGTTGCCCGGTGAACGCATACGATGGTCGGGCATGACCGGTCCCGACGCCCCCTTCCTACGCACCCTGTGCAGCCTGCGCTGGCTGGCCGTGGCCGGCCAGGCCGCTACGATCCTGGTCGCCACCTGGGTCCTTGGCCTGCCGCTGCCGCAGCTGCCGCTGTGGGCGGGCGTGGCCGTGCTGGCCGTGTTCAACCTGTATACGCAGCTGCGCCCGGAGCCCGACGACACCGCGCCGCTGACCGCGTTCGGTCACATCCTGGTCGATGTGATCATCCTGACCTGGATGGTCGGCTGGAGTGGCGGCATCGCCAACCCCTTCGGCTCGCTGTTCCTGATCCTGATTGCCTTGGCTGCCTTCGCCCTGCCCCTGCGCTGGGCCCTGGCGGTGGCCACCGCCTGCCTGCTCGGCTACGCCGCCAGCGGCCTGTTCGGGCAACCGCTGCCGAGCGGCTACTTCCGCGCACTCGATCTCAACCGCTGGGGCGTGGTCGCCAACTTCCTGCTGTCGGCCGCGGTGGTACTGACCTTCTCAACCCGCCTGGCGATGGCCCTGCGCGTGCGCGAACTGGAACTGTCGGCGCTGCGCGAGCGTTTCGCCCGCAACGAAGGCATCGTCGCCCTGGCCACCCATGCGGCCTCGGTGGCGCACGAGCTGAACACCCCGCTGGCGACCATGACCCTGCTCGCCGACGATGTGGCCGAGCGCAGCGAAGAACCGGAAGTGCGCGAGGACATGGAAACCCTGCGCGAACTGCTGGTGCAATGCCGTGAGCGCGTGCTGGCGCTGGCTGCACCGGCCTCCACCGACGGCCCCGGCCGCAGCCACTCCAGCGCCCAGCAGGTGCTGGAACAGTGGCGGCTGGTGCGCCCGACCATCGACCTGCACCGCAATGACGATGCACCGCTGCGCCTGCCGCTGGACCCCGGCGTGGGGCACCTGCTGATGGTGCTGCTGAACAACGCCGCCGATGCCGGCGAACAGGCCGGGCGACCGCGCGTGGACCTGGAGCTGCGGATCGACGGCGAGGATCTGATCGGCGAAGTGCGCGACTACGGCCATGGCTTCAACGCGCGCGCCGCGGTGCTGCCGGGCAAGCTGTTCGGCAGCAGCAAGAGTGAGGGCATGGGCGTCGGCCTGGCCCTGTCCCACGCCACCATCGAACGCCTGCAGGGCGAGATGTGGATGCGCCCGGCGCAAGGCGCCGGCAGCCGCGTCGGCTTCCGCCTGCCCCTGGCTCCCCACGAGGAAACCCCATGAGTGCCTCAACCCTCGGCCTGCTGGTCGACGACGACGAACTGTACCTGCGCACGCTGCAGCGCAGCCTGGCCCGCAAGGGGCTGGAGACGCAAACCGCACAGGATGCCGCCAGCGCGCTGGCCCTGGCCCGCCAGCATCCGCCGGCGTTCGCCCTGATCGACCTGAAGCTGGGCAGCGATTCGGGCCTGGCGCTGATCCAGCCGCTGCGTGCCCTGCGCGCGGACATGCGGATCCTGCTGGTGACCGGCTACGCCAGCATCGCCACCGCGGTGGAGGCGATCAAGCTGGGGGCGGATGACTACCTGCCGAAGCCGGCGACGGTGCCGATGATCCTGCGTGCGCTGGGCGAGGAAGACGACGGCCCGGCCGACGACGGCGAAATGGAAGTGCCCGATGCAATGACGCCGATCAGTCGCCTGCAGTGGGAACACATCCAGCAGGCGATGCACGAGACCGGCGGCAACGTGTCGGCCGCCGCACGCCTGCTGGGCATGCACCGGCGCTCGCTGCAGCGCAAGCTGGCCAAGCGGCCGAGCCCGGAACGCGACCCGAGCAGGTAAGGCGCCGCTGCGCTCGCCGGGCATGGCCCAGCGCTACCGGGCGGACATTACGTTCGCCGGGCATGGCCCGG
>DOKO01000101.1:2932-3453 GCA_003510825.1 Stenotrophomonas sp. | reverse complement strand
TGCGCGCGCAGCATCGAGCGCGCGGTCAGCGCCGCGCCCCTGGCCCGCCAGCTGCTGCGGCGCTTCGTCCGCCAGGCCCGCCAGTCTTCAGCCCAGCCGGTCGCAAAACAGGGATAATCGGCGGCACGGGCACCCGCCCGGCCCCCTTCTGTCCCCTCCCGGATGTCCATGAAAGAGATTCGCAAGCTGCCGGCTTCGGCGGGCGCCCAGTGGTTGCTGGATACGTTCTCGCTGTACCGGCGTGCGCCGCTGCAGCTGGCCCGGATCGGCCTGACCTGGCTGGTGGTCAGCTGGGTGGTCACCCTGCTGTCGACCCTGATCCCGGGTGCCGCGGGCCTGGCCGTGCAGTTGATGACCCTGGCCATTTCGCCGGTGATGTTCGGCGGCATGCTGTACGCGATGGGCGAGATCGACGAGGGCCGTCCCGGCCTGGCCTCGCACCTGCTGCAGCCGATCCGCGATCACCGCGTCAGCCACCTGCTGGTGCCGCTGGCCATCCAGGTGCTGGCGGTGC
Organism: Stenotrophomonas sp.; assembly: GCA_003510825.1. Taxonomy (GTDB): domain Bacteria; phylum Pseudomonadota; class Gammaproteobacteria; order Xanthomonadales; family Xanthomonadaceae; genus Stenotrophomonas. Next base: position 2,939 of record DOKO01000101.1, on the reverse strand, counting down.
TGCTGCT
>DOKO01000101.1:0-2918 GCA_003510825.1 Stenotrophomonas sp. | reverse complement strand
ACGGGGCATCGCGCTGGATTGACCTTGGCGTAATGCGCTTCCAGCCCGCAGAGTTCACCAAGCTCTCTCTCTTCTGCTATCTCGCCAACTACCTGGTGCGTAAGGTGGACGAGGTGCGTAATAACCTGCGCGGCTTCTTAAAGCCGATGGGCGTGATCCTGGTGCTGGCGGTGCTGCTGCTGGGCGTGCTGCTGTTCCTGATGATCGGCCGCGAAGGCTTTGCCGCCTTCAGCGAGGTCATGACCAAGATGGAACAGATCAGCCGCAGCGGCCAGCAGATCAGCCCGGATGATGCGGCGAACCTGGTGGCCAACCTGCCGGCCAAGCGTATCGCGCTGTGGCTGTTCCTGGTGTTCATCACCGCGGTGGGCCTGTCGCTGGCGATGTTCACCCAGCCGGCGCTGGTGGTGTTCGACAAGCAGAGCGGCATGCATGCGCTGCGCCTGAGCCTGCAGGGCTGCATCGAGAACATCGTGGCGATGACCGTGTTCGCGGTGCTGGGCCTGATCGCGGCCTTCTGCGGTTACATCCTGTTCGTCATCGTCATCCAGATCGCGATGCTGATCGGCGGCCCGCTGGCGGCGGCCTTCATCGCCCAGCTGGTGCTGACCACGGTGGTGATGCCGCTGTACGTCGGCGCGGTCTATGCCGCCTGGAAGCAGATGTTCGTCCACCGCGGCAACCGCGCCGCACCGCCGGTGCCGGCCACCCCGCCGCAGAACGACGTCTTCCACGCCTGACCTGCACCGGGGTAGATCCACGCCATGCGTGGATGAAACGGATCAATGAAGAACGCCGGGCCATGCCCGGCGTTCCCGTATCAGGCAGCGGGCTTCTTCACCGCTGCAGACGGCACCAGCCAGCGTGCGGCATGGATGCCCAGCTCGTAGAGCAGGCACATCGGGATGGCCAGCATCAGCTGCGAGACCACGTCCGGCGGGGTCAGCACCGCGGCCAGCACGAAGATGCCGACCACCGCGTAGCCGCGGCCTTCCTTGAACTGCTGCGGCGTCACCCAGCCCAGCAGCACCAGGATCACCATCGCCACCGGCAGCTCGAAGCTGCCGCCGAAGGCGAAGAAGATCGCCAGCACGAAATCCAGGTAGGCGTTCGCATCCGGGGTGATCGCGATCACTTCCGGGCTGAAGGTGGTGAGGAAGTGGAACACCGCCGGCAGCACCAGGAAGTAGGCGAACGCGCAGCCGGTGTAGAACAGCAGCACCGACGACACCAGCAGCGGCACCGCCAGGCGCTTCTCGCGCGCGTACAGGCCGGGGGCGACGAACGCCCACAGCTGGTACAGCAGCCACGGCACGGCCACGAACAGGGCCACGAAGCAGGTCAGCTTCAGCGGCGCGAAGAAGGCACCGGCCGGGTTGGTGGCGATCATCGTCTGCCCGTTCGGCAGCTGCGACACCAGCGGTTCGGCCAGCGCGTTGTAGAGCTTCTGGGTGAACGGCAGCAGGCCCAGCAGCACCACGCCGAAACCGAGCAGCCCTCGGATCAGCCGCGCGCGCAGTTCTACGAGGTGCTCGACCAGCGAGCTTTCACCGAAATCATGGTCGCTCATGGCTGGCGCTCCGGCGGAACGGGCGCATCGGCCACGGGGGTGTCAGCAGGCGCGGTAGCGGCCGGCTGTGCAGGGGCATCTGGTGCTGAAACGACATCCTGCGGCGCCGCGGGGGCCGGGACATCATCGGCCAGATGCGGCGGCGTCTGCGCCGGGGCCGGCGCGCGCACTTCCTGGGCCAGGTCATCACCCTGCTGCTGCGCCTGCGCCGCCTCGCGCCGCACCGCTTCGCCGCTGGCGCGCAGCTGGCTCTCGGTGTCCTGCATGCTCTGCCGCACGTCCTGCATCTGCCGCTTGATCTCCTCGGCCTGCAGTTCGCGCTCCAGCTCCTGCTTCACCGAGTCCCACTGGTTGCGGGCGCGTCGCACCCACAGGCCGGCGAAGCGGGCCGCCTTGGGCAGGCGCTCGGGACCGAGCACCACCAGGGCGACCACTGCAATCACCAGCAGTTCGCTGAAACCAATATCAAACACCGCAACCGCTCCGGATCAACGCGCGTTGCGGTCGTGCTCGTCCTGCGCCGTGCGCGAGGCGTCCTGGCTGCGCGACTCGTCGCCCAGCTGCGCCGACGGCTTGTCGTCGTCGCGCATGCCCTTCTTGAATTCCTTCACCGCCGAGCCGAGGTCCTTGGCACCACTGGTCAGCCGCTTGGTGCCGAACACCAACAGAACCACGGCCAGGACAATCAACCAATGCCAGATGCTCAAACTGCCCATAAAGACACTCGTTACGTTGTGATCAGGCTGTCGAGCATAGCGCACCGGCTGTAAGCCGGCGCGCGTGACGAAAGTCAGTTGCCGCCCAGCGTCTCGGTACGGATCTCACCGTCGCCGACCGGCTGGAAACCCTGCTGTGCCGGCGGCGGGTTCTGCGGCATGTTCTGCAGCGGCGCGGTGGTCGCTTCGGCCGGGGCCGGCATCGATGCCTGAACAGGCGCCTGGGCCGGCGGCGGCGGCGCGCTGGCAGTGCCACCGTTGCCGGTGCGGTTGTTGCGCGCGGCGTAGGTGGCCTCTTCCAGGCGGTCACGGAAGGCGACCACGTCCATCGACGGCGAACCGGCGGCGCGCCCTTCGAAGATCATCCGCGGCGTGGTGTTGCTGCCGTAGGCGTCGAGGTTGGCGGCATCATCGATCTGCAGCACCGCGCCATCCAGGGCGACGCCGGCGAACAGGCCGCGGGCACGCGACCACGACCAGATTTCGGCCTTCAGCTGGCCATCGGTGGCGGCGGCGGCATTGCGGCCCACCGGACCGGCGGCCACGCCGGCATCGGCGCCCAGGGTGAATTTGCCGTTGACGAGATTGTCCAGGCTGCGGTCCTTGCGGAACACCAGCACCACGTCGGAGGA
>DOKO01000296.1:387-18073 GCA_003510825.1 Stenotrophomonas sp. | reverse complement strand
CTGGACCTGCCGGCACGCCCGGTCAACCCTGGCCCGGGCCGGTAGTCAGGTGCCACTGGGGTCAGAGCCCTTTGTGGCGCAAAGGGATCTGACCCCGATTCCCGCGCGGCCAGGGGTCGGATCCCTTTGCGCCAGCAAAGGGCTCTGACCCCGATATCAGCAAGGTTTACCGCGGCTTCGCCGGCGGCGGATTCTCCCGCACCCATTCCTTGCGCTGTTCCGGCGTCATGTCCGTCCAGCGCTCGCGCAGCGCATCGCGCTGGGCCGGGCTCAGCGTGCGCATCTGCCCGAACAGCGCGCGCGCCTGCTCACGCTGCTCCGGGCTCATGTGCTCGAAGCGGCGCAGACCGCGGCGGGCCTTGTCGCGCTCTTCCGGGCTCATCGACTGCCAGCGCTGGCCGTGCGAGAGCATCCGCTGGCGCTGGCCGGCGTCGGCGCCGTTCCAGCGGTCACGCAGCGGGGCCAGCAGGGCATCGCGCTGGGCCGGGGTGAGCTGCTCCCAGTTCGGCAGCGCGGCGCTCGCGGCGGGCGCAGGCGCAGGCGTCGGCTTCGCCGCTGCGGCCGCCGGCAGGTACTGGTGCAGGCGGTCGAAGAAGCGGCGGTAGAAATCGGAATCGGTGATCGTGCTGCTGGCGACCTTCACCAGCGAATCGTCGTTGCTGCCGAACGGCAGCGACACCGAGCCCAGCGCACCCACGCCGACGCTGGCCGAGGTCGGGCTCTTCTTCAGCGCATAGCGGTCCTGCACGGCGCTGACGAACACCAGCGCCTGCTCGCTGCCACGGGGTGCGCAGGAAATGCGCAGCACCAGCTGCTCATGGTCATCCTCGCGTACCTGGAAGTTCTTGTTGCCTTCCACCTGCCCATCGTCGGCACGCGCGATCGCGTAGCCCTGGCTGAGCAGTGTGCGGCGTGCCGCTTCACAGGCCTCGGCCGGGCGGCCATCGACGGTGCGCGAGAAGGTGTCGCCCGAATCAAAGGATTCGCGCAGCAGGCTGTTGTCGGCGGCACGGCCACCGCAACCGGCCAGGACCAGGGTACTGGCCACGGCCAGCAGGGACAGCGGAAGACGGGAGGCCCGCATGGGTACTCCTGCGAGAACGGAAGCCCCAAGGGTAGACCCGGGGCCGTGTGCGCCGGGTCGAAGCCCCCGACCCCGTTGCTCCCGGTTCATCGACGCCCACCGGGCATGGCCCGGCGCTACCGGAAAAACAAACGGGGCCGGCAGTGCCGGCCCCGTGGGGTACTTCACGTCAGCGGCGGGTCAGTCGGCCCAGCGGCCGGCACCGGTGGACTGCGGCAGCACCTGGGCCGACAGCGGGCGGTCGGTCTCCAGCAGGTTCACCGCATCGGACAGGATCGAGGCCGATTCACGCAGCAGCGGGTCCGGGCGCTTCTCGGCGGCCTTCTCGCGGGCGGCATCCTTGACGATGTCGCGCTCGTTGCCGGTCAGGCCGTCATCGCTGCTGTCATCGGCCAGCGGGTCCAGGGCCAGGCCCAGTTCCTTGCGGATGACCTGGCGGTCCTTGCGCTGCTTGTCCTGGCGCTCACGCTCGGCCAGACGGGTGGCTTCGTTGAGCGAGACGTACTTCTTGGCCGCCTCGGTGCGGAACTGCTGCACGTCCTCGTTCCACCACTGGAATTCCTTGTCGGTGGCGATACGGGCTTCGTGGCGCGTTTCCAGCTTCGGCAGCAGCGGCGCGAAGTTGCCGTACTGGGTGTGCGGCACGGCGGCGATGCGGGTCCACGGCAGCGCGTTGTCGTAGGTGCTTTCGCCGAATTCGGTCGCATCGACGCTGGCCGGGAAGGCCAGGTCCGGCACCACGCCCTTGTGCTGGGTGCTGCTGCCGCTGATGCGGAAGAACTGGGCGATGGTCAGCTTCACCTGGCCGAAGCGCTGGGTCTCGCCACTCGGCCAGCGGTCCAGGTCGACGATGTTCTGCACCGTGCCCTTGCCGAAGCTGGTTTCACCGATAACCAGGCCACGGCCATAATCCTGGATGGCACCGGCGAAGATCTCCGACGCCGAGGCCGAGCCACGGTTGATCAGCACGGCCAGCGGGCCGTCCCAGGCAACACCCTGGTTGCGGTCGCTGTTGACGGTGACGCGGCCACCGGATTCGCGCACCTGCACCACCGGGCCCTGTTCGATGAACAGGCCGGTCAGTTCGATGGCTTCATCCAGCGAACCACCGCCGTTGCTGCGCAGGTCCAGCACCACGCCATCCAGCTTGTCGGCCTTGAAGCCGGCCAGCAGCTTGGCGACGTCGCGGGTGGCCGAGGCGTAATCGGCGGCGTTGCGGCGGCGGCCTTCGAAATCCTGGTAGAAGGTCGGCAGCTTGATCACGCCCACCTTGCGCTCGGGCTGTCCATCCTTGCCCGGGATGGTCATGGTTTCGCCCTTGGCGGCCTGTTCGGCCAGGCGCACCTTCTGACGGGTCAGCAGCAGGGTGTGGTGCTTGCCGTCCACGCCGTCCTCGGCGGAGATGAACTCCAGGCGGACCTGGGTGTCCTTGGCGCCACGGATCTTGGCCACCACGTCATCGATGCGCCAGCCGATCACATCGTCCACCGGCCCGGACTTGCCCTGGCCGACGCCGACGATGCGGTCGCCCGGCTTCAGGGTGCCGTCCACGGCGGCCGGACCACCGGCGATGATCTCGCGGATCACCACCATGTCGTCCTGGCGCTGCAGCTGCGCGCCGATGCCTTCCAGCGACAGCGACATCGCCTGGTTGAAGTTCTCGGCGGTGCGCGGGGTGAAGTAGTCGGTGTGCGGGTCGACGGCGCTGGTGTAGGCGTTCATGAAGAACTGGAAGACGTCCTCGCCCTTCAGCTCGTTGACGCTCTTTTCCAGCGTGGCGTAACGCTTGTCCAGGGTCTTGCGGATGTCGTCGGACTTCTTGCCGGCCAGCTTCAGGCGCAGCCAGTCGTTCTTCACCGACTTGCGCCACAGCTCATCGAGCTCGGCGTTGCTGGCCGCCCACGGCACGTCCTTGCGGTCGTACTCGAAGCGCTCGTCGGCGGTGAAGTCCGGTTCCTGCTTCAGCAGCTTGCGCGCATAACCGACGCGCTCGCCGACGCGCTGCTTGTAGACGGCGAACACTTCAAAGGCAGGCTCCAGCTCGCCGCCGCGGATGGCGTTGGCGATGCCGGCCTGGAACGGCGCGAAACGGGTCACGTCGGCCTGGGTGAAGTACTGCTTGCCGCCGTCGAGGGTTTCCAGGTAACGCTTGAACACGTCCTTGGAGGTGGCCTCGTCCAAGGCGCGCGGCCGGTAGGCGTAGCGGCTGTCGGACAGCAGGCCGTAGACCAGCTTGGAGGTGGTGACCTGGTCGGCAGTCGCGGCCGCCGGCAGCGCCGGCGAGTCGGCCTTGGCCGCCAGCGCCAACGGCGCGACCAGCGCCAGGGCCATCAGGAATGCGGGGGCTTTGAATTTCATGAACGTGCTCGAAGGCGCCTTGCCAAGGGGGAGACTGCAGGGTGTTCAGACACCACGACAGTGCCGAAAGTTGCCGTGTTTGTCACCCGGCCGCGTTCGGTGGAAATCCAGCCTAGCGGGGCCGGTGTAGCAAATTGTGAATGCAGGGCAAGGCGTGCGGACCAACGGTCCGCACCCACCGGGGAAGAGGTCCGCACCCAGCGGTAGCGCCGGGCCATGCCCGGCGGAAGCGTGCGGACCAACGGTCCGCACCCACCATGGGAGAGGGCGCTACCCTCAGGAGACGCCGGCGCCCTTGGCCTGGACGTCGGCGTGGTACGACGAGCGCACCATCGGGCCGGAGGCCACGTGGCTGAAGCCCAGCTCGTAGCCGTAGTCTTCCAGCGCCTTGTAGTCCTCGGGGGTCCAGTACTTCAGCACCGGGTGGTGGTGCGCGGTCGGCTGCAGGTACTGGCCGATCGTGATCATGTCCACATCGTGCGCGCGCAGGTCGCGCATGGTGGCCTTGATCTGCTCGAACTCCTCGCCCAGGCCCAGCATGATGCCGCTCTTGGTCGGCACCGACGGGTGCTGCGCCTTGAAGTTCTTCAGCAGGGTCAGCGACCACTGGTAATCCGCACCCGGACGCACGTTGCGGTACAGGTCCGGTACGGTTTCGATGTTGTGGTTGAACACGTCCGGCGGATTCTGCGCCAGGATCTCCAGCGCGCGCTCCATGCGGCCCTTGCCACGGAAGTCCGGGGTCAGCACTTCGATGCGGGTGCCCGGCGACTTCTCGCGGATGGCGGTGATGCAGTCGACGAAGTGCTGGGCACCGCCGTCGCGCAGGTCATCGCGGTCGACGCTGGTCACCACCACATACTTCAGGCCCATGTCGGCCACGGTCTGGCCGAGGGTGGCCGGCTCATTGGCATCCGGCGGCTTGGGGCGGCCGTGGGCCACGTCGCAGAACGAGCAGCGACGGGTGCAGACCTCGCCCAGGATCATGAAGGTGGCGGTGCCGTGGCTGAAACATTCGTGGATGTTCGGGCAGCTGGCTTCCTCGCACACGGTCACCAGGCGGTTCTCGCGCAGCTTGGCCTTCAGGTTCTGCACGGCATTGCCGGAAGGAATGCGCACGCGGATCCAGGACGGCTTGCGCAGCACCGGTGCGTCGGCGAACTGCACCGGCGAACGGTTGATCTTGTCCCCGCCCATCTGCTTGACGCCCACTTGCAGTGGCGCGGCGGACGGAAGCTCGGCCTGCACGATCTGCAGGGGAATGGTGCGGGCGGTGGTCTCAGTCATGGCAGTTCCGGGGGGCGGTCAGGCGGCCGCAGAAAGATCGGGCAGTTCGGGCGTGGGCTGCAGCAGAAGGCCAAACTGGCGGGCCAGATGGTCCAGCAGCACCGGCTTGACGGCGTCCATCCCGGACGGGCCTCCCAAGTCTACCACCGAGGTCACCTGCAGCCCCTGATAGCCACAGGGGTTGATGCGGTGGAAGGGTTCCAGGTCCATCGACACATTGAAAGCCAGGCCGTGGAAGGTGCAGCCGCGGCGGACGCGGATGCCGAGGGCGGCGATCTTCGCATCGCCCACATAGACGCCCGGCGCACCGTCACGGCGCTCGGCACCGATGTTCCATTCGCCGAGGGTGTCGATCAGGGCCTGTTCGATGCGGCAGACATAGTCGCGCACGCCGATGCCCAGCCGCGGCAGGCGCAGCAGCGGGTAGACCACGATCTGGCCGGGGCCGTGGTAGGTCACCTGGCCGCCGCGGTCGACATGCAGCACCGGGATATCGCCCGGTGCCAGCACGTGTTCGTCCTTGCCGGCCTGGCCGAGGGTGAACACCGGATCGTGTTCGACCACCCACAGTTCGTCGGCGTCGTCGTCGGTCCGCTGGTCGGTGAAGCGCTGCATGGCGCGCCAGACCGGTTCATAGGCCTGGCGACCGAGGTCGCGCACCACCGCAGGGCGGGCCGGACGCTGCCCGGGGGCAGGCTCGGCCACGCAGCTGGTGGCTACACCGTCCACTTCACTTCCGGGTGGTCACGCAGGGCCTGGTGGGCCACGTCGTACTGCTCGCGGTTCTCGGCCCGGAACACCAGGCGCACCGAGACGTACTTGCCGTTGGACGAATGCTTCCAGCTGATGCGCTCGTTCACCACGTCGACGCCAGCGGAGATCAGCAGGCGGGGAAGGTCGTGCTCCAGGCCGCGGTTGGCCGGGCCCATCGCGCTGAGCTCGAACTGACCGGGGAACTGGAAGCCGTGTTCGGGGTTGTCGGACTTGATTTCCATGGACCCATTATCGGGCCGCAGGGCAACAAACCCAAGAGTATTCATCAAAGTCAAAACGCGCACGGGCAGGCCGCTGCGTTGCAGGGCCCACCGGGGCAGGACCGGCCCCACCCGGGAGCCGGGGGCCGGGGCAGACCCGCTGGCCACCGGGCCAGCGGGCGCGGCACTTACTTGGCCAGTTCCATCAGGGTGGAGTTGACCCAGCCCTTGTTGCCCATTTCGTCTTCCACTTCCCACATGGTGCCTTCCTTCACACCGGTGGGGTACAGCAGCATGCCCGGCTCCAGCGCGCGCACCGGTGCGCCGGTGCCCTTGGCGTTGGCCAGCAGGCGGCCCGGCTTGAGCATGGTTACCGCCTGGGCGGCGTTGGAGGCGGCCGGGTTGCCCGACAGGCCGCCCAGTTCGCCCACCAGGTTGGTGTAGGCCTGCAGGTAGGCCAGGGTGATGACCTGGCCGATTTCGGTATTGGCGTAGCCGCCCACACCCATCGCGCCGATGCCACCGCCGGTGAACAGGCTGCCGCTGGCGCCCCAGCCCAGGTCGGTCTTCTTGGAGTTGCCCTCGGCCACGGCCACCTGCTCGGAAGAGCGCACGTCGGTCAGGGTCAGGGTCACGTCCGCGGTCTTGCTGCGGAAGTTCAAGCCGCTGGCGACGCGGCCGGCATTGCCGCCGATCAGGCCACCGATCAGGCCACCGACCTGGTTGCCGCCGGCATTGCTGTTCTGCGAGATCAGATCCGGCACCAGCACGTAGTCGGCGGCGCGGATCTGGCCCTTGCCGATGTTGGAACGACCGCGCAGCTGGCCTTCGCTGGCCAGGGCACGCTCGGACTGTGCGGCCGACATGCCGACGCCACGATCGACCAGGGTGAAGCACTTGGACTTGCTGACGAAGACCTTGATCAGCTTCGACGGCGCCGGCAGCTGCTGGCCGGTCCACCAGTTCACGTTGTCCTCCGGCTCGATCACCGAGATGGTGCCGAGCGGCTTGCTGCAGACGGGTATTTCCGCCTGGCCCTGCTTGCTCTGCGCCTGCGCCGAGCTGCGGCTGCTGCCGAAGGCATCTCGCAGGCCGGCCGAGGCCGTGCCGCTCACCGCCACCAGGCTGACGCCCAGCAGCGCGCACGCCAATGCATGGTCGAGCACTTTCGATCTGTTCATTTCAGTCATCCAGCACTCCGCCGACGGCAAAGCGCAATCCATGGTTTGAGAGAAGGTCGGGGACCTGAATCCTTTTGCGGTGCCTCCCCAGACACCCGGGCCGAGAATAGGGTAAATCGCAGGTGAACCACAACCGCGGATGGGGGCCGTTTTTACCTGACTACGGGTGCCTCCACTGGGCACCCGCCGCGCCAACAGGCGCAGTGCGGATCACATCTCCCGGGCTAGTGGGCTGCTGTTTTTGGAACGATCAAGTGAAGGCGGACGGCTCGTTCCGTCACGGGGACGGGAGTAGTCTTTTGTTGCATAAATCGACCTTCACACGCCAACGACCTTATGATCATTCCATCCATGCGTACTGCCGCCACCCTTGGCCTGACCGGCCTGCTGGCGGTCGCCGCCCTGCCCCTCAGTGCCCATGCCGCCCAGCAGTGCGGGCCCGATGCGATGAGTGAGCACCCGCCGCAGGTCAATTTCCGTGTCGACAACGACCTGTTCGGCGCCAAGGACCAGGACCAGGGCTACACCAACGGCGCCCAGCTGACCCTGGTCTCGCCCAACCTGGTGGACTACACCGATGACCCCTGCCTGCCGCGCCTGGCCCGATGGGTGAACCGCCACCTCGAGCGCCTGCACCCGGGTGAGTTCGAGCAGCAGAACATGATCTTCAGCCTCGGCCAGGGCATCTATACGCCCACCGATTTCACCCGCAAGGACCTGATCGAGGATGACCGGCCGTATGCCGGCGTGCTGGTGGCCAGCTTCGGCTACAACGCCCGCCGTGGCGACCGCCTGCAGACCACCCTGCTGACCCTGGGCGTGGTCGGCCCGTGGGCGCAGGGCAAGCAGGTGCAGAACGCGGTGCATGACCTGCTCGGCGACGAGAAATTCCAGGGCTGGGACAACCAGCTGCACAACGAGCCGGTGGTGATGTACACCCACGAGCGCATGCGCCGCTGGCCGGGCGATGCCAGCGTCAATGCCGGTGGCTGGGGCTGGGATGCGATCAGCCACTACGGCGGCTCGATCGGCAACCTGGAAACCAAGGCCAATTTCGGCGGTGAAGTGCGCTTCGGCTGGAAGCTGCCGGACGACTTCGGCAGCACCCCGCTGCGCCCGGCCGGTGAAAACACCGCGCCGACCCGCGGCGGCAAGCCCAGTGGCTGGTCGTGGCACCTGTTCGCCACCACCGATGCGGCCTGGGTGATCCGCGATATCACCCTGGACGGCAACACCTTCCGCGACAGCCACAGCGTCGACAAGCGCCACGTGGTGGCCTACGGCGGCTACGGCATCGCGGTGATGCGCGGTCGCTGGAAGTTCGCGATGGCGCGCTACCACAGCACCCGCGAGTTCAACGGCCAGCGCGAAGCCCCGGTGTTCGGCAGCTTCACCATCAGCCGCTCGATGTAGGTAGGTGCCGACCGTTGGTCGGCACACCGGTTGAACCGCAACGACAGTCGAGCATGGCTCGACTCTACAAAAAGCTACGACCCCGGTCAGCCTTCGCGGGCGACCTGGAAACCGGCGAACGACTGGCTGACCGGCATCAGTTCGAGGCGATTGATGTTCAGGTGCGGCGGCAGCGTGGCCACCCAGAAGATCTGCTCGGCGATGTCTTCGGCGGTCATCGGATTGGCGCCGGTGTAGAGCTTGTCCGAGGCGGCCTGGTCGCCGTGGGTGCGGACCACGGTGAATTCGGTTTCGGCCATGCCCGGCTCGATCGTGGTCACGCGCACGCCGGTGCCGTGCAGGTCCGAGCGCAGGCCCAGCGAGAACTGGCTGACGAAGGCCTTGGTGCCGCCATAGGCGTTGCCGCCCGGGTACGGGTACACGCCGGCCACCGAGGAGATGTTGATGATCGCGCCCTTGCGCTCGACCAGCAGCGGCAGCAGGCGATGGGTCAGGGTCACCAGGGCGGTGATGTTGGTGTCGATCATGGTGGTCCAGTCCGACAGCTTGGCGCTCTGCGCCGGCGCGGTGCCCTGGGCCAGGCCTGCGTTGTTGACCAGCAGGTCGATGTCACCGAAGGCCGGCGGCAGCGCCAGCAGCGCGGCTTCCATCGCCACCGGGTCGCGCACGTCGAACACGGCGGCGTGCACCACGTCCTTGCCATAGCGGTCGACCAGCGGCTGCAGGCGTTCGCCACGACGGCCGGTGGCGATCACTTTCCACCCGGCCTGGGCGAAGCGATGGACGGCGGCGGCGCCGAAGCCGGAGGTGGCGCCGGTAATCAGGACGGTGCGGGTCATGCAGACAACTCCGTGGGGAACCAGACCCCCATTCTGGCACCGTCGGCCGGTGCCTGCGTTGCCCGATCAGGCCGGGTTGGCCAGGCTGGGGGTCAGATCCCTTTGCCTGCGGCAAAGGGATCCGACCCCGGCAGGCTTCAGCGCAGGCGGAACACCCGTGCCTTGGGCAGGTCTTCGTCCACCTGCAGGAACCAGCGCCCGGCGATGCCCGGAATCACTTCGATCTGCGGCGCCTGCAGGGTCTTGCGCAGCTTCATCTGGCCCTTCATCACCTGCCACTGCTGGCCATTGTCGAGGGTGAAGACGGTGCCCGGCTCCCAGCCGGCGACATCGCCCACCACCCGTGCCGTGACTGGGCCTTCTTCCAGGCCCAGGTGCATGGCGGCCGGGGCCGGAACATTGGCGGGCACAGGTGCCGCCGGCTGAGCTGCCACGGCTGCCGGCGCCGGCGCCGCGCTTTCCGCCTCGCGCAGCACCCGGTTCAGTGCCTGCAGCTGTGCCGGGCTCAGCCCCACTTCGGCCAGCTGGGCCGCGTTGAGGCGCTGTTCGACCGGCACGAAGCGGTCCTGGGCGGTGGCGGCAAAGCTGCTGGCGACCAGCAGGGCGGACAGAAGGAACCGGCGCATCGGCGAAGTCTCAGCGGAAGTGCGCACACTTTGCTACGGCGGGATGACAGTCCGGTGACACGCGCCGGGCCGGTACAATGGGCCATGATCAACAACGATGTACTGCGCAGCGTGCGCTACGCGCTGGACCTGGGCGACCACCACGTGGTGACCCTGTGCCAGATGGCCGACCCCGCCTTCGTGGTCGATACCGAGCAGGTCAAGGCCTGGCTGCGGCGCGACGACGAGGCCGGCTTCGAAGCAATGAACGACGGCGCGCTGGCGCACTTCCTGGATGGGCTGATCGTGCACCTGCGGGGCCGCGACGAGAGCCAGCCGCTGCGCGCGGTGGAAACCCGCATCGACAACAACCTGGTGCTGAAGAAGCTGCGCGTGGCCTTCCAGCTGCGCGACGTGGACCTGATGGAGATCTTCGCCAGCGTCGGCTTCAAGGTGTCCAAGTCCGAGCTCGGCGCGCTGTTCCGCCAGCCCGGCCACACCAATTACCGGCGCTGCCTGGACCAGATGCTGCGCAACTTCCTCAAGGGCCTGAGCCTGCGCGTGCGCGGCTGAGCACGGCCTCGACGAAGGCCCGCGCCGCCGGCGTGGGCAGGCGTTGCCAGGCCAGGTGCACGCGCCGGGTCGGGGTGGGCTGCAGCGGTATCCGCACCACCCCCTCGAACCCCTGCGCGATCAGCACCGGCACGATGCCCACCGCCAGCCCATGGCGGACGAAGCGCTCGATCAGCTCCATCTGGTTGACCTCGAAACGCACCTGATGCGGCAGGCCGGCCGCGGCAAATGCATCGTCGGTCTGCCGGCGCGCGCCGGTACCCCGCGCGAAATCCACCAGCGCCTCGTCCTGCAGCAGGGCCAGCGGCAACCGCGCCTGCCCGGCCAGCCGATGCGTCGGCGCCACCACCGCCACCAGATCCTCTTCCTGCAGCATCTGGTGGCAGACGCCATCCAGGCTGGCCGACGGTGCCAGCCCGACCAGGGCGACATCCAGCTCACGCGCCTGCACCTGCGCGATCAGGGTTTCGCTCTTGTCCACGCGCAGCTGGAATTCCACCTGCGGGTAGGCCTGGCGGAAGGTGGCGAGGATGGCCACCACGTCGATGTCGGTGAGCGAGGAGATCTGCCCGATCGCCAGCGTGCCACGCACCTCGCCGGTCACCGCCGCCACGTCGGCGCGCAGGTGGCGCAGGCTGGCCAGCACCTGCCGTGCATGCACCAGCAGGGCCTCGCCGGCCGGCGTGATCCGCACCTGCCGTGGCAGGCGTTCGAACAGCGGCGTACCCAGTTCTGCTTCCAGGTGCGCGATCTGGTGGCTCAGCGCCGACTGCACCACATGGCAGCGCGCGGCGGCACGGGTGAAGTTGCCCTCTTCGGCCAGGGCCACGGCAAATTCAAGCTGCTTGAGGTTCATGCGGGCCGCTCCTGGCTACCATCTGAATTTCAGATGCCAAGGATCATGATGATTCATTTCCATCATCAATGCAGCAGGAGGACACTGTGCTCCCCACGTTCTGGAATGCCCCGTGAGCCCGTCCCTCCCTCCCCTGCACCGCTGGCAGGTGCTGCTGATGTCGGTTGCCACCGGCGTGGCGGTGGCCAGCAACTACTACGCGCAGCCACTGCTGCATACCATCGCCGATGCCTTCGGCGTGCCGTTCGGCCAGATCGGGATGGTGGTGACCGCTGCCCAGCTGAGCTACGCCGCCGGGCTGATCCTGCTGGTGCCGCTGGGTGACCTGTTCGAGCGCCGCCGCCTGATCGTGGTGATGAGCCTGCTCTCGGCCAGCGGGCTGGTCATCAGTGCCTGCGCGCCGTCGCTGGCCTGGCTGCTGGTGGGCACGGCCATCACCGGCCTGTTCTCGGTGGTGGCGCAGGTGCTGGTGCCGTTCGCCGCGACCCTGGCCGCGCCCGAGCATCGCGGCCGCGTGGTCGGCACGCTGATGAGCGGGCTGCTGCTGGGCATCCTGCTGGCACGCACCGTGGCCGGCCTGCTGTCCAGCCTGGGCGACTGGCGCCTGGTCTATGCCATCGCCGCCGCCGTGCTGGTGCTGACCGCACTGGCCCTGCAGCGCGGGCTGCCGCGCTTCCACCACACCGCCGGCCTGGGCTATTTCGCCCTGCTGCGGTCGATCGGCACCCTGTTCGTGCAGGAACCGGTGCTGCGCCAGCGCACCCTGCTGGGCGCGTGCAGCTTCGCCATGTTCGCCATCTTCTGGACCCCGCTGGCCTTCCTGCTGGCACAGCCGCCGTACGAATACAGCGATGCCACCATCGGCCTGTTCGGCCTGGTTGACCAGCTCACCACCCTGGCGGCGGGGCTGGCCGGGCGCATGTCCGACCGTGGCCAGACCGGCCGCGCGACCGCCATCGCGCTGGTGATGCTGCTGCTGTCCTGGCTGCCGTTGGGCCTGTCGGCGCACTCGCTGCTGGCGCTGCTGGTGGGCGTGGTGGTGCTGGACCTGGCCGCGCAGCTGCTGCACGTGAGCAACCAGAACCTGATCTACGCGCTGCAGCCGGCCGCACGCAACCGCCTCAACGCCGGCTACATGACCGGCTACTTCATCGGCGGTTCGCTGGGTTCGCTGCTGTCGGCGCAGGTCTACCAGCACTTCGGCTGGACCGGCGTGTGCGTGGCCGGCGCGGCGGTGGCCGTGCTGGCGCTGCTGCTGTGGCTGCCCGGCGCGTGGCGTGCGCGCCAGGCAGCGGTGGCCAACTAGAAACTGCCCTGCAGGGCCAGCTCCCAGCGCCCGCCGGCATTGCCGGGGAACAACCGGCGCGCGGCGTTGTCGGTGTCGTGCACGGTGGCACGCAGCTCCCACGCTGGTGCCAGGGTGGCGATGGCGCTGAGCTGGCCATGCAGGTAATCCGGGCCCTGGGCGTCGGCCAGCCAGTAGTGGCCGACCGCCGCTTCCAGGCGGAAACGCTCGTTCAAGGGCAGGCGTCCGCCCAGCTGCGCATAGGTGCCGCGATGGCCGCCGGCCAGCGCATCGCTGGAATGGGCCAGCTGCAGCCACGCCCGCTGCTTCCAGGTAAGGGTGGCGCCCAGTTCGGTCCAGTCCAGCGCGCGGCCGGTGCCCGGGTACAGGTAGCGGGTGATGTTGGCATCCAGGCTCCAGTCCCGCGCCACGGCACCGGACCAGCCGGCCACCAGATCGAATTCACTGCGCGCACCGATGTCCGGGGTGAACGACACGTTCGATCCCCACACGCTGGCATACAGGCCCGACGGCAGCGCCAGCTTCGCCCCGGCCTGCACCGCCGGGTCACCACCGGTCTGCGAGCTGCCGCGCCACACGTAATCGCTGGTCACCGCCATGTTGCCGCTGGCCTGCACCTGCGCCTGGGCGCTGCCGATGCCGAGCAGGCCGGCCACCAGTGCGGCCACGGCCGCGCTCATCCCCTTGCTGTCCACTGCGTGGTGTTCCTCGTACAAGGCGGTCGTGCCGCCGGGACGGCAGTGTCGGCGGCGGGGCCGTAACGGATCGATGGCGCAGCGGCAGCGTTCGCGCAAATTCAACGTAAAGCGAACGGGCTCGGGCAGTTGCCGGGGTATCATGGCGCCCTGTTAAAAGGAGCCCTGCGTGGACGCCATCCTGACCCCGGTATCGATCGGCGAGCTGATCGACAAGATCACCATCCTCGAGATCAAGGCCGAGCGCATCGACGATGCCGCCAAGCTGGCCAACGTACGTACCGAACTGGACGGCCTGCTGCCGCTGCTGCAGCAGCAGCTGCAGGCGCAGCCGGCGCTTGGCGCGCTGCGCACCCAGCTCAAGGCCATCAACGAACGCATGTGGGACATCCAGGACCAGCTGCGCGACAAGGAAGCAGCCCAGGTCTTCGATGATGCGTTCATCCAGCTGGCGCGCGGCGTCTACGGCACCAATGGCGAGCGCATCGTGGTGAAGAACGAGATCAACCGCGTGGCCGGCTCGGCGCTGGTGGAAGAGAAGCAGTACCAGGGCGAGTAAACCCCTGCGTCACCCGCATTCGAGCAGATGGCGGATGCGGAACAGCTCGCCATCGCTGTGGATGCCCAGCTTCTGGTAGGCGGCTTTCTTCTGCGTGCTGATGGTGCTCGCCGAGCGCTGGAAGCGGCGCGCCACTTCACCGGTGCTGCAGCCCTGCAGCACCAGCCGCAGGACTTCGCGTTCACGCCGGCTGAGCGGCGTCAGCGCCAGCGCCGGGGTGCGCCGCGTGCGCGAACGATTGAGCTGCGTGCGCAGTTCCGGCGGCACGAAGCGGCCACCGCGGGACACGGTATCCAGCGCGCGCAGCAGCATGTCCGGCGACGTCGCCTTGGACAGGAAGCCGCGCGCACCGGCCTGCATGGCCGTGGCCACCGTGCTGGCATTGCAGTGGGCCGACAGCACCAGCACCGGCAGGCGCGGCCAGCGCTGCGTCAGTTCGCGCAGCAGGGCCAGGCCATCGCCGAGGTCGCCCAGCGGCAGGGCGTCGATCACCAGCAGGTCCACCGCCTGCGGATGATCGTGCAGGAATGCCAGCAGCTTGGCTTCGTCGGCATAGCTGGCGCAGACCTGCACGCCGCTGTGCTCGCTCAACAGCACTTCCACCCCCAGCCGCAGCACCGGATGCGGATCCATCAACGCCAGACGGCGCGGCCGATCAGGAAGCAGGGAAGGAAGCAGGGGCGGCATGGCGGCTAGTCCTGTAGCACAGGACCGTCATCCTGGGACCGCGCGGCCAGCAGCGGAATCCAATTTCTTGCAATGCCGCAAACGACACGGTGCGCAGTCACCTGTCGTTCCGCTTTGTCAGGACGCAACAGGCCCGGCATTGCCGGGCCTGTGGGTGCATCTCCAGCGCGAGGACGCGCCGTGCAGCCGTTACCAGCTGAAGCGCGGGCCGACGGTGTATTCCTTGTCGCCGTGACGGTTCATCTTCAGCTCGCCGTTCAGGCCCCAGTTCTGGTTCAGCTTGACCTGGCCACCCAGGCGGCCGTACCACTGGCCGTCCAGATCCACGCCGTGCTTCTTCGAATAATCTTCGTAACCGACCAGGCCGTAGACTTCGGCGTGCGGACCGAAGGCGGTGCGGATACCGGCTTCAGCGCTGTAGCCGTTGAGATCCAGGCCGTGCTTCTGGTCGAACTTCTGGTAGGCGACGCGGGCAACGAAGTCGCTCGACGGTGCGATTTCGACGTTGTAGCCGGCACCGACCTTCCACTGGTCGACCTTGATGTTGGTGTGGTCGACTTCCTGGCGGCTGTACTCACCGAAGGCATGGAAGTTCGGCAGGAAGCCGTAGGAACCCTTGACGCCCCAACCGTCGGCCTTGATGCCTTCGACGTCGGTCTTGGCGTAATCGGCTTCAGCGTAGTTGTAGGACAGGTTCTCGGCGGCCGAGGCAGTGAACGGCAGGGCAGCGGCCAGCGCCAGGGCAATCAGCGAATTCTTCATGGGGGTACACCTTTACTTTCTTATGTTGTGCAGCAGCGCCAGGGCGCCATCGCATCGGGAATGTAAATTCTCCGTTATTCGCCACAACGCTCCCTGAAAACAGCGACCTTCGCATTGCTGAATTTTTTGGCTTGATTCAGGCACTTTCAGGCATACGCGCGCGGTGCGCGTGCCTATGGATACCGACACCATCTGCAACAGGAGGTTGCCTTGCACATCACCCGTACCCTGGCTTCGGGCATGCATGCCGCTTTGCTCGCATGCGCGGCATTCTTCCCGCCCGCATCGGCACAGTCGTTGGAGGCCGCTGACTATCATCGCGCCGAACGCGTGCATGACAGCCATCTGCGCAAGGCACTGCGCAACGCCACTATCGTGCCGAATTGGCTGGCCGATGGCCGCCTCTGGTACGAACGCGAGGATGCACACGGCCGGCGTCAGTTGGTACTGGTCGACCCGGAACGGGGTACGCGGGACATCGTGTTCGAACCGGCCACGCTGGATCGTGCACTGGAACCCCTGGGCACAAGCGGCCCGCAGCTGCGCGTGGTTGGCATACAGGCGGAGGCGGAAGGGCTGCGCCTGCAACTACGCAGCAACGATGCGGCCATCACCTGCCAGTGGCCACGGCGGCAGTGCGCGCGAATGGAAGAAGCAGGGGCACCGCCTGATGCCCTCCCCTCGCCGGCAGGCGATGCCTGGCTGCAGGTGCGCGACAACAACCTGTGGCTGCAGCGTAGCGGTTCGGCTGCACGCGCTTTGACCCAGGGGGGAGTGGCCAGTCATGGCTACGGTGTGCTGCCCGATTTCAGCCTGCGTGGCATTCCACGCCGGCACAGTTCGCTTCCTGCGCGACCGTTCGCCACCAGCTGGTCAGCGGATGGGCGATACATCGCCGGTATCCGCTACGACGAACGCGCGCTGCTGGATTACCCATATCTGGAAAGCACGCCGGTCGACAGCGCGCGGCCACGCGTGCACACAGTGAAGCTGGGCCTGCTGGCGGATGCGCAGCAGGTGCGCGACAGCCTGTACGTGGTCGATACCCACCGCGGGACGCAGCATGACATCGCGCTGCCTGATGGCTGGAATACTTTGGGCGAAGCCGGCGTGCTTGGCTGGGACGGCGACCGGCTGTATGCCGCGATCGTGCACGCCGGTGTGCCACGCAAGCTGCGGCTGGTGGAAATCAATGCCGCAACTGGCGCGCTGCGTACGGTGCTCGAGGAAGCCAGCGATACCCGCTTGCAGCTCAATGTGTACGCGTACAACCGGGCCGCCGTAGCAATCCTGCCCGGCCAGGACGCCGCGGTATGGTTCTCACAGCGCGATGGCCAGGGCCACCTGTACCGGGTACGGCTCTCCGATGGCAAAGTGATGCGCCAGCTGACGCGTGGCCCTTGGGTCGTGCGTGATCTGCTGGGCGTGGACACCCGCGGTGGATGGGCCTACTTCAGCGCGGGAGGCGTCGAATCCGGCGATCCCTACGTTCGTGGCCTCTACCGCGTATCACTGCGGGGCGGCGTGATCCAGCCCGTGGCCGCCGATGGGATGGACCATCAAGCCGACGCCGGAACCGGCGCACTGTTTGGGGGGCGTCCTCCACAGGCACTGTCACCACACGGCGACTATCTGGTCGATACCGTTTCCAGCCTTGGACAACCGCCACGCACGGTGCTGCGCGCCAGTGATGGCGGCCGCGAAGTGATGGTGCTGGAAGAAGCCGACACCCGGGCCGTCGTCGCAGCGGGCTGGCGCCCGCCCCGCCGCGAACGGCTGCTGGCCGCCGATGGCCGCACGCCGGTATTCGCCACGGTTTACCTGCCCCCTGGCTACCGCGATGACGGACGTTTCCCGGTGATCGATGCGATGTACGGCGGCTCCTTCATCAGCAATGCACCTGTGACCTACGCCGAGGCAGTATCGGCAGCGAATCCGGTCTCCCGCGCAAGCCTGGCCGAGCTGGGGTTTGTTGTAGTCAGCATCGATGCCCGCGGCACGGGAGGCCGTGACAAGGCCTTCCATGACAGCAGCTTCCTGAATGGCGCCGACGTGCAGCTGGACGACCACGTGGCCGCACTTCAGCAACTGGGCCAACGTTACCGGGGCATGGACTTGCAGCGGGTGGGCATCTACGGGCATTCATTCGGGGGTTACAGCGCGGCGCGCGCCCTGCTGCGCTACCCTGCGTTCTACAAGGTAGGCGTGGCTTCGGCAGGCAGCCACCGTTTCCAGGGCATGTATGGCGGCGCCATTCATGGCATGGACCGGTTGTTCGGTGGCGTGCTGCCGCCTGCCACCCTCGACGATGGGCTGCCGGCCCCCTTTGCCGGGCTCGACAATGCAGCGCTGGCCGGCAACCTGCGCGGCCACCTGCTGCTGGTGTATGGCGAGCTGGACGAGAACGCGCCACCCGCGCTGACCCTGCAGCTGGCAGCGGCATTGAACCAGGCCCAGCGGGACTACGACCTGCTGTACCTGGCGCGCCAGGACCACGAACTGTTCCG
>DOKO01000296.1:0-314 GCA_003510825.1 Stenotrophomonas sp. | reverse complement strand
GGACCACGAACTGTTCCGCAATGACGCCACGTACACGCACCGCATGTGGGACTACTTCGTGCGCCACCTGATGGGCCAGCAGCCGCCGGACACAATGCTGAGCCCTCTGCCCGGTGGCCCACGCTGAACAGGTACGGTCCCGTTGTCGATTTCCCCCACGCCGGTTCGTCGGGTCATTGAAGGCCGTGCATGTGGCGCGGCCCACCTTGGAGACAAGCGATGAGTTACATCGATGGTTTCGTCCTGGCGGTGCCCACCGCCAACAAGGAAAAATTCCTCGCCCACGCGCGCAGCGGCGACGTGGTGTTCATCGA
>DOKO01000105.1 GCA_003510825.1 Stenotrophomonas sp. | reverse complement strand
CGCTACCAGAGCCTGGTCGGCCTGACCGCGCCGGCGCTGGATGAGGCCTTCGAGGACTACTTCCGCCAGTCCGAACAGCTGCCGACCCGCCTGCTGCTGGCCGCTGACCGCAATGGCGCCGTGGGCCTGCTGCTGCAGAAGCTGCCCGGCGACGAGGGCGACGATGACGGCTGGGCCCGCGCCAGCGCCCTGTTCGACACGCTGGGCAAGGCCGAACTGCTGGCCACCCCGGCCGAGCAGATGCTGCACCGCCTGTTCCACGAGGAGAAGCCGGAACTGATGGGCAGCAAGCCGCTGGCCTTCGGTTGTTCCTGCTCGCACGAGCGGGTCGCCTCGATGCTGGTCTCCCTGGGCGAGGAAGAAGCCCGCGCGGCCGCCGAAGACACCGGCGCGGTGGACGTCCGCTGCGAATTCTGCGGACGGGAGTATCACTTTCCGTTGACGGAGTTCGGCATACTGTTCCACGGTGCCGAGGGGACTGTACCGGCACCTGAACGACTTCAATGAATGAGCAGGTCTTGTGTTCTGGGGAGGATCAAGGCTTGTTAAGATTTCATAAACACCCTAGGATCGAGTTCCCGCCCCAGCGGGAACTTCCGTTGTCCGTCTTTGTCTGAACTGGTCCGATGCGTACTTTCCTGCGTCTACCGCTGGCCCTGCTGATCGCCCTTGGCGCGATCACGGGCGCGCATGCGCAGAGCAAGGACACCCGCACCGTGCTGCCGGTCTGGAACAAGGGCAGCGGCAAAGTCGAGGCCCTGCTGTACCTGGAACCGACCGGCGAACAGGCCGCGGGTGCCCGTTGGCACTTCGGCCGCAACTCGCTGGACGCGGCCTTCGGCCTGTCCTCGGGCGACTCGCTGGGCCTGCTGTGCAGCAACAGCAGCGGCAGCAGCATCAGCGGATTGGCCAGTCACTGCATGCTGGCCAGCCTCGGCGATGACGATGACGCCATCGGCGCAAGCAACCGCCGCCTGACCGGTACCGCCGCGCTCAACCGCGGCAACAACCGCCTGGGCATCACCGCCGGTACCAGTCGCGAGACCCTGCCGGCCTGGCTGGCCTCGCCGAACAAGACCCCGGCCCTGCGCGGCGAACAGAACGACCTGACCGTGTTCGCCCAGCGCAACATCGGCCGCGAAGGCTTCGTGTCCATCGCCGGTACCTACGCCAAGGCGCGTCTGGTGCCGATCTCCGATGCATCGCCGGCCCTGGTCGACCGCTGGGACAGCAAGAGCCTGAGCCTGGGTGCCGGCTACGGCAATTTCACCGGCAGCATCATCGGCCGCGTCGTCGACGTTCCCGGCAAGCCGGGCAAGTGGGAAGGCCTGGGCATCGGCCTGACCTGGCGTACCCCGTGGTCGGGCCAGCTGACCGTCGGCGCCGAGAACGTGATCAGCCGCGGCAAGAATCCGTTCTCCCCGCGCAACGAAAGCAACGACGACGGCACCGTGCCGTACGTGCGCTACGAGCAGGATCTGTAAGTCCGGCTGCACGGCGCACAGGCGCCTGCTGCACCCCACCGCCAGCTGACCCGAAAGCGCCCCATGGGCGCTTTTTTCATACGTCAAGCGCCGCCGACCCGGTCACGTTGAAACCGATTGCATATCAAGTGAAGCCACCAGATAAGGCAAACAAAGTTCGCAAAACGGTGTGATTACTTTCCTGCAGGTTTCGACACACTTTGAAAAACAAACCCGCAAGCAATTGTTTCACATGGCTTTTATGGCTCAAACACGTTAAGCATATGGATTGTTAACACAGCTTTAATTCTTTGCTTACGGCAGTTACTATCGGGTCAGCCTTCGTTTTTGGAGCGGCATTTTCCGCACCGCGCGCAGGCACACACCCAGCCAAGATCCCTTGGAGAGAGAGAGCCAATGAACCTGAAGTCCAACAAGCTGCGCGACGGCATCATCGTCGCGCTGGTGGCCGGCGCCGCCATGGCAACCAGCGCCCAGGCGCAGGACGCCACCAACCTTGACCGCATCGAAGTCACCGGTTCGCGTATCCGCTCGGTGGATACCGAAACCCAGCAGCCGGTGCTGGTCATCACCCGCGCCACCATCGAACACTCCGGTGTCACCTCGGTCGGCCAGCTGCTGCAGAACATCAGCGCCAACAACGGCTTCTCGATGAATGCCCAGGTCAACAACGGCGGCGACGGTTCCTCCGGCGTCAACCTGCGTGGCCTCGGTGCGTCGCGCACCCTGGTGCTGGTCAACGGCCGCCGCTGGGTCACCGCTCTGGACTCCACCGTCGACCTGAACACCATTCCGGTGGCCGCAGTCGAGCGCGTGGAAGTGCTGAAGGATGGCGCCTCCTCGATCTACGGCTCCGACGCCATCGGCGGCGTGGTCAACCTGATCACCCGCAAGGACTACGACGGCGCCGAAGCACGCGTCTACGTCGGCCAGATGGGCGAAGGTGACGGCCAGCGCACCTCGTACGACTTCACCATCGGTGCCAACACCGATCGCTCGAACATCCTGTTCAGCGCGTCCTACAGCAAGGACAAGCCGGTCATGGCGCGCGACCGCGCCATCTCGCGCAACCCGACCTTCGGCCTGACCCAGCGCAGCTCGGTCTCGTCCTCGGGCGTGATCTGGCAGACGCTCGATGCAGCCGGCAACCCGATCTGGCGTGACCAGTTCGCCAGCGACGACGATTTCTTCGCCGCGCTGGACGACGTCAGCCAGAGCGTCATCAACAATGGTGGCGACTCGCGCAACCTCGGCGACTATCACCCGTACACCACCGCTGGCGATGGTTACAACTACGCTTCGGACAACTACCTGCTGACCCCGTCGGAGCGCCGCTCGGTGTTCGTGCAGGGTGCCTTCGACATCACCGACTCGGTCACCGCCCGCGCCGAAACGCTGTACAACCAGCGTGAATCGGAGCAGCTGCTGGCCGGCTTCCCGGTGACCGAAGGCTTCTACCTGGCCGGCACCCGTGGCCTGGACAAGGACAGCTACTTCAACCCGTACAAGGGCACCGCCAATGCGCGTGACCTGGATTACGGCCGTCGCTTCGTCGAGCAGCCGCGCGTCTACAACCAGGACGTGAAGACCTTCCACTTCTACGGCGGCTTCGAAGGTGTGTTCAACTTCGGCGACCGTTCGTTCAACTGGGATGCCGGTTACCGCTACAGCCGTACCGACCAGAACGACCGCATGCGCGGCGATCTGAACACGCTTAACCTGAACCAGGCCACCGGTCCGTCCTTCATGGACACCGACGGCGTGATCAAGTGCGGCGCGCCGGGTGCGGTCATCGCAGGCTGCGTGCCGCTCAACCCGCTGAGCAGCCCGGGTTCGATCAACCAGGAGCAGCTGGACTATGTGATGTTCACCGCACATGACCAGTACCAGAACCTGAGCAAGAGCTTCACCGCCAACCTGGCCGGTGACCTGTTCCAGCTGCCGGGCGGCATGGCCGGCTTCGCGCTGGGCTTTGAAAACCGCAAGGAAAGCGGCTACGACGACCCGGACGCGCTGGTCGCTGCGGGCTACACCTCGGGTAACGCCCGCAAGGCCACCTCGGGTTCGTACTCGCTCGACGATGCCTTCCTGGAAGTCGCACTGCCGCTGCTGTCCGACCTGCCGGGTGCACAGCTGCTGGAACTGAGCGCCGCAACGCGCTTCTCGGATTACAGCAACTTCGGCCAGACCACCAACAGCAAGTTCGGCTTCAAGTGGAAGCCGATCAACGACCTGATGGTGCGTGGTAACTGGTCCGAGGGCTTCCGTGCGCCGTCGATCACCAACCTGTACCGCGGCGCCAGCGACAGCTACATCAACTTCGGCGATCCCTGCTCCTCCGACTGGAGCGGCTACAGCGCAGAAGTGCAGGCCCGTTGCGTGGCAGGCGGCGTTTCGCCGACCTACCTGCAGCAGACCAACGCTGGCCTGGGCTACGGCGGTCAGACCATCTTCCCGTTCACCCTGGGCGGCAACGCAAACCTGGGTCCGGAGACGGCGACCAACTACACCCTGGGCTTCGTCTACAGCCCGAGCTTCGTGCAGGGCTTCGACATCTCGCTGGACTGGTACAAGATCTCCATCGAGAACGCGATCAGCACCCCGACCTCGGATTTCATCCTGGACCAGTGCTACGTCGCAGCCAATGGCGACCGCAGCTACTGCTCGGCTGATTACTTCGTCCGTGACGCCGCCGGCCGCATCACCAACATGTTCCTGCTGCCGCGCAACCTGGCAGAACGTGAAGTGGAAGGTTACGACCTGAGCATCCGTTACCGCCTGCCGGATACCCGTTGGGGCAGCTTCTCGTTCAACTGGGACAGCGCCTACGTCTCCACCGACAAGTCGCGTGCCAACAAGGACGAGGCCTGGGAAAACGCCGTTGGCCAGTACTACCAGGACACCCCGGGCTGGCGCCTGAGCTCGAACCTGACCACCGACTGGACCTACGGCGATTTCGGCCTGACCTGGACCATGCGTTACCGTTCCTCGCTGTCGGAAAGCTGCGTGGGCGTGACCGCCGCGCACCTGGCCGCCGGCCTGTGCTCGGACCCGGACAAGCTGGGTGAGGGTGGCGTGCGCGATCCGCGTAACCACATCGAATCGGTCGTCTACCACGACGCTGAAGCCCGCTACAACCTGCCGTGGAACGCTACGGTGGCCATCGGTGCGCAGAACCTGTTCCAGAAGGATCCGCCGCTGGCCGGCCGCGCCTTCGCGAACACGTACGACTACTCGTACGACACCCCGGGTGGCTTCTACTACATGCGTTACACCCAGCGCTTCTGATAGAAGACTGGGCCTAGCATGACCCGAGCAATGGCCCCGGCAACGGGGCCATTGCCTTTTCTGATCTTCCAACCCGGAGTCCTGCCATGTCCGATGTTGCCGTGCTGACCGAACGCGCCCTGGCCCATGCCCGCAACGGCGACACCACGGCGGCCGAACAGAGCTTCCGCGAGCTGCTGCAGCACGCGCCGGAAGATGTGCAGGCGTTGAATTTCATTGCCCGCTGCCACAGCACCCGCGGCGAGCATGCTGCTGCCGAGCGCCTGCTGCAGCGCGCGCTGGCAGCAGCACCCGATGATGCCGGCACGCTGAAGAATCTGGCGGTGAGCCTGGTCGAACAAGGCCAATGGCAAGCGGCCCTGGCTCAGCTGCAACCGCTGCTGGCACGGGACCCGGGCTTCTTCGTCGCCCGCCTGTACCTGGCGCTGAGCCTGCAGCAGAGCGGAGCCCATGCCGCTGCCCTCACCCACTTCTACCAGGCGGTCAGCCAGGCGCAGCGACAGGGCCACTGGACCAGCGCGCAGACCACCCCACCCGGCCTGCGCCGCCTGGTCGAACATGCCATGCGCAGCCTGCGTGACGGCCGCCGCCACACCCTGCAGCAGGTGCTGGCACCGCTGCAGCAGCGCCATGGACGCAGCGCGCTGCAACGCATCGAACAGGCCGTTGCCGGCTACCTGGGCGAACTGCGCCTGGCCACCGCCGGTCCCGAACAGCGGCCCACCTTCCTGTACATCCCCGGCCTGCCTTCGCCGCGCTATTTCGACCCTGCACTGTTCCCCTGGTACGAGACGCTGCAGGACGCCACCCCGCTGCTGCGCGACGAACTGCTTTCGGTGCTGGAAGAACGCCAGTTGCTGGCCCCCTTCCTTGGTGAACCCAGTGCCGGGCGCGGTGGCAGCTATCTCGGTGGCGATGGCGAGCAGCCGCGCTGGGATGGTTTCTTCTTCCATCGCCACGGCAAGGTCTTCAGCGAAAACGCACAGCGCTGCCCGCGCACTGCGGCCGCGCTGGAGCAGGTGCCGCTGGTACGCATCGAAGGCCATGCGCCGGAAACCCTTTACTCGGTGCTTGGCCCCGGCTCGCACATCCTGCCGCATACCGGGGTCACCAACAGCCGCGTCGTCACCCACCTGCCGCTGATCGTGCCGGAGCACTGCGCCCTGCGCGTTGCCGGTGAAGAACACGGCTGGCAGGAAGGGCGCTGCGTGAGCTTTGACGACACCTGGGAACACGAAGCCTGGAACCGCAGCCAATCAACCCGCGTCGTGCTGCTGTTCGACGTGTGGAACCCCGGCCTGGATGAGGCCGAGCGCGATGCCATCGATGCGCTGGTGCGAGGCATCGCCGAGTTGAACGGCGAAGACATCCTGGCCGGCTGAATCCAGGGTCGGGTCCACTCGTGGAGCCGACCCGATTGCCGGCTCACCGCGCGCGAAGCGCGGTTGCGGTTACCCGTTCGGGATCAGCGTCTCGATCAGGTGCTCGACGTAGGCTTCGAAATCCTCGCGTGCCTGCTTCGGCTGCTGCAGCTGCAGCGACAGCTGCAGGAAGCCGACATAGGCCGCGTAGGCCAGCCGGGCGCGATGGCGTGCATCGGTCGAACTGAGCCCGGCCTGGCGGAACGAGGCCACCAGGTAATCCAGGCGCCGCTGCGAGACACGGTCGATCACCGGCCGCACCATCGGGTGGTCCAGCGCCTTCAGCAGCTCGCTGTAGATGATGTGCGGCTGCACTTCGTGCGCCACCATCTGGAACAGCTGGCGGAGGCGCGCACGCGGATCGGGCACGTCTTCGAGGCTGCCGAAGACCTGCTCCTGTTCGAACAGTTCCCAGCGTTCAAGCGCGGCCTGCAGCAGTGCATCGCGCGAGGGGAAGTGCCAGTAGAAGCTGCCCTTGGTCACGCCCAGGCGGCGCGCCAGCGGCTCCACCGCGACGGCGCCCACACCTTGTTCAGCGATCAGATCGAGGGCCGCCTGTGCCCAGTCTTCGGCACTGAGGCGGCTGTTGCGGCCGGCACGCGGTTCGCCGGCAGAAGCGTCAGGTTGATTCATGGGGGTGATTTAACCATACGGCGGGGTTCGTTGCAGTACGCCGTTGCGGCCGAAACCGTCGCGGGGCGGGCGATGGCGCCTTGCGCAGCGCACCATACTGCATGGTATTGACTTCCATCACCAGCCATCCATACTAGCGAGTATGGTTACGTCCCCTACTCCCGCCGCGTTCCACGACCTGCGTCTGGAGGCGGCCCATGGCGCCCATCTGGCGGCCACGGCCAGCGACCACGGTCGCCGTGGCCGCGTGCTGTTCGCGCATGGCTTCGGCCAGACCCGTCATGCGTGGACTGCGACCGCCAGCGCGCTGTCCGCCGCCGGCCTGCAGACCCTGGCCTACGATGCGCGCGGCCACGGTGATTCGGACTGGAACGCCGCCGACCTGCCCTACCACGGCGAACAGTTCGCCGATGACCTGATCGTGCTGGCCGGCGAGCAGCCGCGCCCGCCGGTGCTGGTCGCCGCCTCGATGGGCGGCCTGTTCGGCCTGCTCGCCGAATCGCGCTGGCCGGGCCTGTTCTCGGCGATGGTGCTGGTGGACATCACCCCGCGCTGGGATACCGCCGGCGTCGAGCGCATCCTCGCCTTCATGACCGCCCATCCCGATGGATTCGCTTCGCTGGCCGAGGCCGCCGATGTGATCTCCGCCTACCTGCCGCACCGCCCGCGCAAATCCGAGCAGTCGCTGCGTGCGCTGCTGCGCGAGGATGGCCATGGCCGCTGGCGCTGGCACTGGGATCCGCGCCTGGTGGCCGAACTGGCGCGCGACAGCGAACAGCACCAGGACGCGCTGGCCGAGGCCGCGCGCCAGGTGAAGTGCCCGCTGCTGCTGGTCAGTGGCGGCCGCAGCGACCTGGTCACGCCGCAGACCGTCGCCGAATTCCTGGCATTGGCACCGCACGCGCGCCACGTACAGTTGCCGCAGGCCACGCACATGGTCGCCGGTGATGACAACGACGCCTTTACCGCTACTGTGTTGGACTATCTGGACGTGTTGCCCGCAGCGGATGCTGCAGCTTCGTCCGCCACAAACGAGCACGTCACCGGAGCACGCTCATGAGCATCGTTCTTCCCTTCCTCGCCCTGCTGCTGGCAGGCGCGTTCGTCGCCTACCACCGCATGCGCCTGCTGACCTGGACGCTGATCAGCCTGGCCCTGCTGGCCGTCTGCTGGTTCGTGCCCTACGTCAACCAGACCGCCACGATCGTCGCCGCCGCCGTGCTGGCCGTGATCGCCGTGCCGCTGCTGCTGCCCTTCATCCGCAAGCCGCTGCTGACCGGCCCGATGATGAAGGTGTTCCGCAAGGTGCTGCCGCCGCTGTCGCAGACCGAACGCATCGCACTGGAAACCGGCTCGGTCGGTTTCGAAGGCGAGCTGTTCACCGGCGACCCGGACTGGAACATCCTGCTGAACTACCCCAAGCCGCAGCTGACCGCTGAAGAGCAGGCCTTCCTCGATGGCCCGGTCGAAGAGCTGTGCAGGATGGTCAACGACTGGGAAATCACCCACGTCCATGCCGACCTGCCGCCGGAGCTGTGGGCCTTCATCAAGAAGAACAAGTTCTTCGGCATGATCATTCCGAAGGAATACGGTGGCCTGGGCTTCTCCGCGCTGGCCCACCACAAGGTCATCCAGAAGCTGGCCTCGGTGTCCTCGGTGGTCAGCTCCACCGTCGGCGTGCCGAACTCGCTGGGCCCGGGTGAACTGCTGGTGCATTACGGCACCCAGGAACAGAAGGACCAGTACCTGCCGCGCCTGGCCGATGGCCGCGAAGTGCCCTGCTTCGGCCTGACCGGCCCGTTCGCCGGTTCCGACGCCACCTCGATTCCCGATTACGGCATCGTCTGCAAGGGCGAGTGGAACGGCGAGCAGGTGCTCGGCGTCAAGCTGACCTTCGACAAGCGCTACATCACCCTGGCCCCGGTCGCCTCGCTGATCGGCCTGGCCTTCCGCATGTACGACCCGGATGGCCTGATCGGCGATACCCGCGACATCGGCATCACCCTGGGCCTGCTGCCGCGCGACACCGCCGGCGTCGAGATCGGCCGTCGCCACTTCCCGCTGAACTCGACCTTCCAGAACGGTCCAATCAAGGGCAAGGATGTGTTCATCCCGCTGACCCAGCTGATCGGTGGCGCTGCAATGGCCGGCAAGGGCTGGAACATGCTCAACGAGTGCCTGGCCGTGGGCCGCTCGATCACTCTGCCCTCCACCGCCAGTGGCGGTGCCAAGGCCGGTGCAGCGGTTACCGGTGCCTATGCGCGCATCCGCAAGCAGTTCGGCCTGTCGGTCGGCCGCTTCGAGGGCGTGGAAGAAGCGCTGGCCCGCATCGGCGGCAAGGCCTACAAGATCAGCGCGCTGTCGCAGGCCACCGCCGCTGCGGTGGACCGTGGCGACGTGCCGTCGGTGCCGTCGGCCATCGCCAAGTACCACTGCACCAGCATGAGCCGTGAAGTGATCTCGGACATGATGGACGTCATCGGCGGCAAGGGCATCATCCTGGGGCCGCGCAACTTTGCCGGCCGCAGCTGGCAGGCCGCGCCGATCGCGATCACCGTGGAAGGCGCCAACATCATGACCCGCAGCCTGCTGATCTTCGGCCAGGGTGCGATCCTCTGCCACCCGTGGGTGCTGAAGGAAATGAAGGCCGCGCAGGATCCGGACACCCGTGCCGGCCTGCAGGACTTCGACCGCAGCCTGTTCGGCCACATCCGCTACGGCATCTCCAATGCCGTGCGTTCGTTCTGGTTCGGCCTGACCGGTGCACGCTTCGGTGCCGCCCCGGGCGACGCCTACACCCGCCGCTACTTCCGCAAGCTGGACCGC
>DOKO01000106.1 GCA_003510825.1 Stenotrophomonas sp. | reverse complement strand
GATGATGAAGGCCGGCATCGACGTGCCGGTGCCCAAGGACAAGGGCGGCGGTCGCACCCATGAACAGCACAAGCGCAACTACCAGGCGCTGCTGGCGGCCGGCACGCTGTACCGGCTGACCGGCGACAAGGCCTATGTCGATTACTCGCGCGACATGCTGCTGCAGTACGCCAAGCTCTACCCGACGCTGGGCCCGCACCCGGAAGGCCGCGGGCAGATTCCCGGCCGCGTGTTCTGGCAGGTGCTCAACGACTCGGTGTGGCTGGTCAACGCCATCCAGGGCTACGACGCGATCCGCGACGCGCTGTCCGCGCAGGACCGCCAGACGATCGAGTCGCAGCTGTTCCGGCCGATGGCCGAATTCCTGGTCAGCGAGCCGAAGAACTACGACCAGATCCACAACCACGCGACCTGGGCGGTGGCCGCCACCGGCATGACCGGCTACGTGCTGCGCGACCAGGAGCTGGTGGAGAAATCGCTGCGCGGCAGCCAGAAGGACGATAAGTTCGGCTTCCTGCGGCAGATCGACCTGCTGTTCTCGCCCGATGGCTACTACGAGGAAGGCCCGTATTACCAGCGCTATGCGCTGGCGCCGTTCCTGCTGTTCGCCAACGCCATCGAACGCAACGAGCCGCAGCGGAAGATCTTCGCGCGCCGCGACGGCGTGCTGCTGAAGGCCGTGGATGTGCTGGTGCAGACCAGCTACGACGGCCTGTTCTTCCCGATCAACGATGCGATCCTCGACAAGGGCATCGACACCGAGGAGCTGGTGGCCGGCATCGGCATCGCCTATGCGCGCACCGGCGATGACCACCTGTTGTCGGTGGCCCAGCAGCAGAAACGCCTGCTGCTTTCGCCCGAGGGCCTGCAGGTTGCGCAGGCGCTGGCGGCCAACAAGGCCAAACCCTTCGAGTACAAGCCGATGCTGCTGCGCGACGGCCCCGACGGCGACCGCGGTGGCCTGGCGATCCTGCGCATGAACGGCGAGGACGGCCAGGCGCTGGTGCAGAAGGACACCATGCAGGGCATGGGCCACGGCCACTTCGACAAGCTCAACTGGCTGTTCTACGACAACGGCAAGGCCGTGGTGACCGACTACGGCGCGGCGCGCTTCCTCAACGTGGAAGCCAAGCGCGGCGGCATCTACCTGGCCGAGAACCGCAGCTGGGCCAAGCAGACCGTTGCCCACAACACCCTGGTGGTGGACGAGCAGAGCCACTTCAAGGGCGACTGGAAGCGCGGCGAGGAACATGCGCCGCAGGTGCGTTTCTTCCAGGCCGACACCGATACCCAGATCGCCTCGGCAACCATGCGCGATGCTTACCCCGGCGTGGTGTTCACCCGCACCCAGGCGCTGCTGCGCCACCCCGAACTGGGCCTGCCGGTGGTGCTGGACCTGCTGCAGGTGCACGGTGACAAGGCCGCGCGCTACGACCTGCCGCTGCATTTCAACGGCCACATCGTCACCACCGGTTTCGAGGCCGAACACTTCACCAGCCAGCGCCCCGTACTGGGCAAGGACAACGGCTACCAGCACCTGTGGCTGGACGCGCGCAGCAAGCCCGGCAGCGAGCCGCGCACGCTGGCCTGGCTGCTGGATGGCCGCTTCTACACCTATCGCTTCGGCAGCAGCGCACCTGCGCAGGCGATGCTGGTGGAAAGCGGTGCCAACGATCCCGAATTCAACCTGCGCCGCGAGCCGGCCCTGCTGCAGCGCGTGGAAGGCCAGAAGGACGTTACCTTCTTCAGCGTGCTGGAGCCGCATGGCGAGTACAACGGCACCGCCGAGTACGTGCACGGCGCCGACAGCCGCATCAAGGACATCGTGCGCACCCGCGACAACGATGCCGAGGTGATCGAGCTGCGCCTGGCCAGCGGTGCCCGCATCGCCCTGGGCGTGGCCGATGACAGCAGCGCCAAGGGCGAGCACAGCGTGACCGTCGATGGCCACGCCTACCGCTGGAGCGGCAGCCACGCACGCATGGACCGCAGCAAGGGTGACGGGAAATGAACGGCCCTGCGGTGGTGAGCCAGCTGCGCAAGGTGCCGGTGCGGTCGGCCGTACGCTGGCTGATCGTCGGCCTGATCGCCGTGGCCACGGTCATCAACTACATCGACCGCAATGCGCTGGCGGTGATGTGGCCGGAAATCGCCAAGGAAGTGGGCGCGACCAAGGATGACTACGCGCTGCTGGTGACGGTGTTCATGCTGTTCTACGCCGCCGGCCAGTTCCTGTTCGGCCGCCTGTTCGACATGATCGGCACGCGCCTGGGCTTCGCCCTGTCGATCAGCGTGTGGTCGATCTCCATCGCCCTGCATTCGGTCACCCATTCGATGCTGTCCTTCAGCCTGGTGCGGGCGATGCTCGGCATCAGCGAAGCGGGTGCCTGGCCGGGCGCGGTGAAGGCCAATGCCGAGTGGTTCCCGGCGCGCGAACGCGCACTGGCGCAGGGCGTGTTCAACGCCGGTGCGTCGATCGGCGCGATCGTTTCGGCACCGGCCATCGCCGGCCTGTACCTGTGGCTGGGCTGGCGCGGCACCTTCGTGCTGGTCGGTGCCATCGGCTTCCTGTGGCTGCTGCCGTGGCTGTTCGTCTACCGCGCCGGCCCGGACAAGCACCCGTGGGTGAGCGATGCCGAACGCCGCCTGATCATGGAAGACCAGGCCGGGCAGCAGGATGCCGCCGCGCCCAAGGTGAGCGTGCGTTCGCTGCTGGCCCACCGGCAGAGCTGGGGCATGCTCGCCTGCCGCTTCCTGCTGGACCCGATCTGGTGGCTGTTCGTGTCCTGGCTGCCGATCTACCTGGCCGAAACCTTCGGCTTCGACATCAAGCAGATCGGCCTGTTCGCCTGGGTGCCGTTCGTGGGCGCGATGCTCGGCAGCCTCAGTGGCGGCTGGCTGTCCGGGCGCCTGATCCGTGCCGGGCAGAGCGTGGACCGCGCACGCAAGCTGTCCATCACCCTGGGCTGCGTGATCATGGCCCCCGCCCTGCTGGGCGCGGTGCTGGCCAACCAGCCCTTGTTTGCCGTGCTGGCAATTGCCGCCGTGCTGTTCGGTTTCCAGGTCGCCATCGGCAACATCCAGACCCTGCCGGGCGACCTCTTCGATGGCCGCTCGGTCGGCACCCTCGCCGGCCTCGGTGGCCTGGCTGCGGTGGCCGGCACCCTCATCACCACCTGGCTGGTGCCGGTGCTGACCCGCCATTCCTACGCCCCGATCTTCATCCTCGTCGCCGCGCTGGTGCCGCTGTCGCTGGCCGCGCTGTGGTGGTGGACCGGACCGATCCACAAGCTTGACCGCCGTGGCGGCTGAGCACGCGTCTCCCTTTCATTCCCCCGCAAACCAAGGAGTTTCCCGCATGTCGTTCCAGGACAAGGTGGCCATCGTCACCGGTGGTGGCCGTGATATCGGCCGAGCCGTCTCGATCAAGCTGGCCGCTGCCGGCGCACGCGTCTGCATCAACTACGCCAACGATGAAGCCAGCGCCAACGAAACGCTGAAGCAGATCCAGGCCGCCGGTGGCCAGGCCATCGTGCACCGCGCCGACGTCACCGATGCCGCGGCCGTGGCCGGGCTCGTCGCCGCGACCCAGGCCGCGTTCGGTGATCGCATCGACCTGCTGGTGAACGTGGCCGGCGGCATGGTGCAGCGCCGCCCGCTGGCCGAGATCGACCCGGCGTTCTTCCACACGGTGATGGACCTCAACCTGACCTCGACCTACCTGACCACCCACGCGGTGGTGCCGCACATGGGCGAAGGCGCGGCCATCGTCAATTTCGCTTCGCAGGCCGGCCGCGATGGCGGTGGCCCGGGCGCGTCGATCTACGCCACCGCCAAGGCGGCGGTGATGACCTTCACCCGCGCCATGGCCAAGGAACTGGGTCCGAAGGGCATCCGCGTGAACGCGCTGTGCTGCGGCATGATCGCCACCCGCTTCCATGACGAATTCACCAAGCCGGAAGTGCGCACCGCCGTTGCCGGCAACACCCCGCTGCGCCGCCAGGGCGTGCCGGACGAAGCCGCCGATGCGGCGGTGTTCCTGGCCTCGGAAGCAGCGGCGTTCATCACCGGTGCGAACCTGGACGTCAACGGCGGCACCTACTTCTCCTGACCTGAGCGGACACCTGCCATGCAGCGCTGGATCACCCTGCTTTCGCTGGCCATCGGCGCTGCCGTGGCCGCCCCCGTCGCCCAGGCCGCTCCGGTCTGGGTGACCGCCTGGACCGCTTCACCGGCACCGGACCGCAAGGACGGGAAGCCAGAGGCACCGGTACAGTTCGCCGCGCAGACCGTGCGCCAGGACATCCGGGTCGGCAGCCGTGGCGAGGCGTTGCGCCTGCGCATCAGCAACGAACTGGGCGATGCACCGCTGCACGTGGAAGACATCCGCGTGCGACTGAAGGACGGCAGCGCTGCAGCGCTGCCGGTCACCGTCGATGGCCGCCGCGCCATCGACGTACCAGTAGGTGCCGCACTGCTGAGTGATCCGGTGGCACTGCCGGTGGGCGCACTGCAGGAGATCAGCGTGACCGCGTACTTCCCGCAGCCGACCCGGCCCGCGGTGCGGCGCACCGTGGTGCGCGTGGTCGATGGCAAACAGGAGGCGGTGGCCGACACGGTGCGCGTCAGCTACCAGCAGAATGTGTTCTCGGCGGTACTGGTGCAGCGTGAGCAGCGGCCGTCGGTCATTGTTGCGTTGGGCGACTCGATCACCGAAGGCGCGACCGCCACGCGCGGTTCGTTCAACCAGTGGCCGGAGAGGCTGGCGCAGCGCCTGCAGCAGGCCTGTCCGGACCGCTTCGTAGTGCTCAACCAGGGCATCAGCGGCAACAAGCTGCTGGACCATGGCCGCAGCCACAGTGCGCTGTCACGCCTGGACCGCGATGTGATCGCGGTGGCCGACGCCGACCAGGTGATCCTGTTCGAGGGCATCAATGACATCCGCCACGGCGGCGGTGCGCAGCCGCTGCCCGGACGCAACGCACCGGACATGCTGCTGGGCTACCAGCAGGTGGCCGCGCGCCTGCACGCGCATGGCATCCGCGCCTACCTGGGCACGCTGACGCCGTTCGGCGGCTCCGAGCGCTATGAGCCGGTCTCGGCCACCACCCGTGCCTCGATCAACCAGTGGGCGCGCGGCAAGGACAGCGGCTTCGATGGCGTGGTCGATTTCGATGCGGCGCTGCGCGACCCGAAACAGCCGGAATCCCTGCCGGCCAACATCACCCGCGACCACCTGCACCCGAATGATGAAGGCTACCGGCGCATGGCCGAGGCGATCGACCTGAAGATGCTGGGCTGCGAGGCCCCGCGGTAGAACGCTTCCTGTAGAGCCGAGCCATGCTCGGCCGCCGTGGCTTCGTAGAGTCGAGCTTGCTCGACTGCCTCTGCCAAAAACAGTCGAGCATGGCTCGACTCTACAGAAGATCAAAAGCAGCCGAGCATGGCTCGACTCTACAACGGCCGAACGCAGCAAGGCGCATGATGCAGCCGGTCATCGCCCCGGAGCACGTGCATGTCCCGCTTCGCCAGCTTCCGCGAGTTCTACCCTTTCTACCTGGACGAGCACCGCCACCCGGTCTCCCGGCGCCTGCACTTCATCGGCAGTTGTGGCGTACTGCTGCTGGTGGCCGCAGCGCTGCTGCGCGGCCAGCCGATGCTGCTGGTCGCGGCACTGGCATGCGGCTATGGGTTCGCCTGGGTCGGCCATTTCTTCTTCGAGAAGAACCGCCCGGCTACCTTCCGCCACCCGCTGTACTCGTTCGTCGGCGACTGGGTGATGTTCGCCGACATCCTGCGCGGTCGGATCCGATGGTGACCCGGGTTTTGTAGCGTCGAGCATCACACCGGCTGGCGCGGCCCGAACATGATCACGGCCATGCCGGCCAGGCACAGTGCGGCACCCAGCAGGTCCCAGCGGCTGGGACGGATGCCATCAACCAGCCACAGCCAGAACAGCGCGGTGCCGATGTAGACGCCACCGTAGGCGGCATACACGCGGCCGCTGGCGGTGGGGTGCAGGGTCAGCAGCCAGGCGAACAGGGCCAGGCTGGCCGCGGCCGGCAGCAGCAGCCACACGCTGCCGCCCTTGCGCAGCCACAGCCACGGCAGGTAACAGCCGACGATCTCGGCCAGTGCGGTCAGCAGGAACAGGGCAAGGGTCTTCACGCCTTCTCCGCAGCCTTGGCGTGCTGCCACAGCGCTTCCTGCGCATCCAGGTCCAGCGCGGCCAGGCTTTCGCCCTGCGCGCCCGCCTGCGCTTCCATGGCAC
Source organism: Stenotrophomonas sp. (assembly GCA_003510825.1). Lineage (GTDB taxonomy): Bacteria > Pseudomonadota > Gammaproteobacteria > Xanthomonadales > Xanthomonadaceae > Stenotrophomonas. The sequence continues at coordinate 4,400 of DOKO01000106.1, read as the reverse complement.
GGAAACGGCGTTCGAACTTGTGGTTGGCACCGCGCAGCGCCGCACCCAGGTCGAGGTCGGCATGGCGGGCCAGGTTGGCGCAGACGAACAGCAGGTCACCCAGCTCTTCCTGCAGCCGTACCTTGTTGCCGGCGATGTCGCCGCGCTCGAATTCCTCGCGCAGTTCCTGCAGTTCTTCGGCGGCCTTGTCCAGCACCGGCAGCGGGCCGGGCCAGTCGAAGCCGACCTTGGCCGCGCGCGACTGCAGCTTCACCGCACGCTGCCATTCGGGCAGCCCACGCGAGATGCCGGCCAGCGCCGAGGTGTCCTGGTCGCCCTTGGCCGCGCGCTCGGCACGCTTGATCGCGTCCCAGTTGCGCATCACGCCATCGGCATCGTCCACGCTGACATCGGCAAACACATGCGGATGGCGGCGCTGCATCTTGTCACTGATCGCACGCGCCACCTCGGCGAAGGCGAACGCGCCCTGCTCTTCGGCCATGCGCGCATGGAACACCACCTGCAGCAGCAGATCGCCCAGTTCATCGCAGAGGTCGTCCAGGTCGCCGCGATCGATCGCATCGGCAACCTCGTACGCTTCCTCGATGGTGTACGGGGCGATGGTGGCGAAGTTCTGCTCCAGGTCCCAGGGGCAGCCGCCCTGCGGATCGCGAAGGCGCGCCATGATCGCCAGCAGGCGCTCCAGTTCGGTGCTGGCGGCACTGCCGGCGGTGGGGGTGTCGCTCATGCGGGCTCCAGGGTCAGTCGGACAGCCAGTCCCGCCAGGGCAGGCTGGTGTCGCCAAGGGCGATGAAATCGCCGTTCAGCAGGGTGCTGCGGCGGTTGTAACGGAACGGCTTGCCACTGCTGGCCGAGAGCACCGCGCCACCGGCCGCATGCAGCACGCACTGGCCGGCGGCGGTATCCCATTCGGAGGTCGGGCCCAGCCGCGGGTACACGTCCAGCCCGCCTTCGGCGATGCGGCAGAATTTCAGCGACGAGCCCTGCGCCACCGTTTCGATGTCGCCCATGCGCTCAAGCAGGGCGATGGTTTCCGGCGAACGGTGCGAGCGGCTGGCAGCTACCCGTAGCGGCGCGGTGGCCGGCGTGCGGGTGCGCAGCACGCTGTCGTGCAGGCCCTGGCGGCGGTAGGCCAGCTCGCCACGCATGGCGTGCCAGACGATGCCGGTCACCGGTGACTGGACCACGCCGAAGGCCGGCGCGCCCTGGTAGATCAGCGCGATGTTGACGCTGAACTCACCGTTGCGCTTGACGAATTCGCGCGTGCCATCCAGCGGATCGACCAGCCAGTAGGCGCCCCAGTGCTGGCGCTGTTCCCACGGCACCATCGCCGATTCCTCGGAGAGGATCGGCAGGTCGGGGGTCAGCTGGCGAAGGCCCTGCTGGATGATCCGGTCGGCGGCGAGATCGGCGGCGGTCACCGGGCTGTCGTCGGCCTTCAGGGTGACGTCGAAACCATCGCTGTAGACCTGCATGATCGCCTGCCCCGCTTCCTGGGCGATGGCGATCGTGGTTTCGCGCAGTTCGGTGGTCAGCTTGATCATCGGCGCCCCTGCAGCCACTGGCGCGCGATGAACAGCGCGGCCAGCGAGCGCCCTTCCGAGAAGTCCTCGCGCAGCATCAGCTGGTCCAGTTCGGCCAGCTTCCACGGCACCACTTCCAGCTCTTCAGGTTCGTCGCCGGCCAGCTTTTCCGGGTACAGGTCGCGCGCCACCACCAGCCACGACTGGTGGCTCATGTAGGTCGGCGCCAGGGTCATCGCGCGCAGCACGTCGACCTGGCGTGCGCCGTAGCCGGCCTCTTCCTTCAGTTCGCGGTCGGCGGCCTGTTCGGGCGTTTCACCGGCATCGATGCGGCCCTTGACCAGGCCCAGCTCGTAGCGGTGCACGCCGGCGGCGTATTCACGCACCAGCAGCACGGTCTCCTCGTCCAGCATCGGCACCACCACCACGGCGCCATGGCCGCGACTCACCAGGCGCTCAAAACGCCGGTGTTCACCGTTGGAGAACTCCAGGTCCAGGTGCTGGCGCTGGAACGGGCCGTTCTCCTCGTCGGTGATCCGGTGGATGATCGGCAGGCGACGGCCGCTGCGGTCGTCGTTCATGCGGAATCTCCGTGGCGGCCGGCGCGTGCGCCGGGGCCGATAGAATGTGCAGGCAGCAACATGTTCATGAGCCCGAAATGCTAGCAGACCCAACCCCCTCCCCGCTGGCCCGGCAGTGGCAGCAACGCGACCTGCAGGTGCTGTGGCACCCGTGCACGCAGATGCGCGAGCATCCGGACACCCTGCCGCTGGTGCCGATCGCGCGTGGCCAGGGGTCCTGGCTGATCGACCACGACGGCAACCGCTACCTGGACGCGGTCAGCAGCTGGTGGACGAATCTGTTCGGTCATGCCGAACCGCGCATCGGCGCGGCCATCGCTGCCCAGGCTGGGCAGCTGGAACAGGTGATGCTGGCCGGGTTCAGCCATGAACCGGCGATCACCCTGGCCGAGCGCCTGCTGGCACTGGCACCGCGCCAGCCCGGGCGCGCGCCGCTGGCCAAGGTGTTCTACGCCGACAACGGCTCGGCCGGGGTGGAAGTGGCGCTGAAGATGGCCTTCCAGTACTTCCAGAACCGCGGCGAGACCCGGCGCACGCGCTTCATCGCGCTGGAAAACGGCTATCACGGTGAAACCCTGGGCGCGCTGGCGCTGGGCGACATCCCGCTGTACCGCCGCGTCTACGCGCCGCTGCTGGCCGAGGGCCTGTTCGCGCCCTCCCCCGATGCCTACCTGGCCGAGCCGGGGCAGAGTGCGGCCGACCGTGCGCGGCAGGCCGCCGATGGGCTGGCCACCCTGTTCGACCAGCACCCCGGCGAGATCTGCGCGGTGATCCTGGAACCGCGCCTGCAGTGCGCCGGCGGCATGCGCATGCATGACCCGGTCTACCTGCAGCGCGTGCGCGAGCTGTGCGATGCGCACGGCGCGTTCATGATTGCCGACGAGATCGCCACCGGCTTCGGCCGCACCGGCACGATGTTCGCCTGCGAACAGGCCGGGGGGATGCCCGACCTGATGTGCCTGTCCAAGGGCCTGACCGGCGGCTTCCTGCCGCTGGCCGCGGTGCTGGCCACGCAGGCGCTGTACGACGCCTTCCTCGACGATTCGCGCGAGCGCGCGTTCCTGCATTCGCACAGCTACACCGGCAACCCGCTGGCGTGTGCGGCGGCCCTGGCCACGCTGGACATCTTCCGCGACGAGGACGTGATCGCGCGCAACCGTGGCACCGCCGCGGTGATGGGCACGCTGGCCGCGCCCTTCGCCGACCACCCGCACGTGGCCGACGTGCGCCAGGCCGGCATGGTGGTGGCCTTCGAGCTGTCGCGCGACGGCAACCGGCGCACCCCGTTCAACCCGGCGCTGCGGCTTGGCCTGCACGCCTACAAGGCCGCGCTGAAGCGCGGCGTGGTACTGCGCCCGCTGGGCGACGTGCTGTACTGGATGCCACCTTACTGCGTGGATGACGAACAACTGGAGCTGCTGGCACATACCACGCTGGCAGCCATCGACGAGGCGATTGCATGCGCGTGACCCGCTGCCCCATCGACCTGGCGCTGCACAGCGGCCAGACCGTGACCCTGCCGGAAGAGACGGCCAACCACCTGGTGCGGGTGATGCGCCTGCGCGAGGGCGATGCCTGCGTGCTGTTCAATGGCGATGGCCACGACTACAGCGCCACCCTGACCGTGGCCAGCAAGCGCGAGGTGCAGGTACGCATCGACGCGGTGCACGCGGTGGACAACGAATCGCCGCTGGCGATCACCCTGCTGCAGGGCATTGCCCGTGGCGAGAAGATGGACCTGATCCTGCAGAAAGCCACCGAGCTGGGCGTCAGCGCCATCGTGCCGGTGAATGCCGAGCGTACCGAGGTGAAGCTGGACGCGGCGCGTGCGGAAAAGCGCGTGGCGCACTGGAACAACGTGGTGACCTCGGCCTGCGGGCAGTCCGGCCGCGCGCGCATTCCGCAGGTGGGTTCGCCGCTGTCGCTGGCGCAGGCGTCAGCCGCGCTGCCGGCCGATACGCTGCGGCTGACCCTGGACCCGCTGGGCGCACACCGGCTGTCGACGCTGGAAGCTGCGCCGGCGGGTGGCATCGTGATTGCGATTGGTCCGGAAGGTGGCTGGTCGCCGCGTGACCGTGACCAGCTGGCCGCCGCGGGCTTCCAGGGCCTGCAGCTGGGCCCGCGCATCCTGCGCACCGAAACCGCCGGCCTGGCCGCGATCGCGGCGCTGCAGGCGCGGTTGGGGGATCTGGGGTAAGGCGACGGACCACCGTGACCGCTGCGCTCGCCGGGCATGGCCCGGCGCTAGCGTCCGCAATCGCCGGGCGCTGCCTGGTAGTGCCGGGCCATGCCCGGC
>DOKO01000108.1 GCA_003510825.1 Stenotrophomonas sp. | reverse complement strand
CGTGTCGATCCTCGCAGCTGCCGCGCGGCCTGTTGAACCTCGACCTGCCACCGCTGTGGCGCGACACCGCAGGCGTTGCTTGACCTCAACCATCGTTGAGGTCGCAGGCTACGCCGCCGTTTCATCGATCTTCGATTTACACGCACTACCACCCCTTCCGTACGGATGCATGCCATGACTTCCCCCAACACCACCCCACATCGTTTCAGCCATCGCCTGGCGATGGCCGGCGTGTCGATCCTCGCAGCTGCGGTGCTGGCCGCCTGCAGTGGCGGCCATGCCGAAGAGGCCGGCGCACCGCCGCCGCCGCAGGTCAGTGCCGCCCCGGTGCTGGTCAAGCCGATCAGCCAGTGGGACGAGTTCAGCGGCCGCGTCGAGGCCGTGCAGAGCGTCGAACTGCGTCCGCGCGTCTCCGGCTACATCGACAAGGTCAACTACGTGGAAGGCGAAGAAGTGAAGAAGGGCGCCGTCCTGTTCACCATCGACGCCCGCAGCTACCAGGCCGAGTACGATCGCGCCGCCGCCGAACTGGCCCGCGCCCGCACCCAGGCCAGCCTGGCCCGCAGCGAGTCCGAGCGTGCCAAGCGTCTGTCCGAGCAGCAGGCCATCTCCACCGAGACCGCCGAACAGCGTCGCGCCGCGGCCGACCAGTCCGGTGCCGCGGTGCAGGACGCGCAGGCCGCACTGGATGCCGCCCGCCTCAACCTGGAATTCACCAAGGTGCGCGCGCCCATCGACGGCCGTGCCGGTCGCGCGATGGTCACCGCCGGCAACCTGGTCACCGCCGGCGACAGCGCCAGCGTGCTGACCACGCTGGTCTCGCTGGACACGGTGTTCGTGTACTTCGATGCCGACGAAAGCACCTTCCTGCGCTACGCCCAGATGGCCCGCAAGGGTGAACGCCCGAGCGAGCGTGACAGCGAACTGCCGGTGAAGGTCGGCCTGTCCGGTGAAGAGGGTTACCCGCACACCGGCAAGGTCGATTTCCTCGACAACCAGGTGGCCCGCAGCACCGGCACCATCCGGGTCCGCGCGCTGCTGGACAACGCCGACCGCCAGTTCACCCCGGGCCTGTTCGCCCGCGTGCAGCTGCTCGGCAGCGGCCAGTTCCAGGCCATGCTGATCGATGACAAGGCCGTGCTGACCGACCAGGACCGCAAGTACGTGTACGTGGTCGACAAGGATGGCAAGGCCCAGCGCCGCGACATCCAGCTCGGCCGCACCGCCGAAGGCCTGCGCATCGTCGAAAGCGGCCTGGCCGCGGGTGACAAGGTCATCATCGACGGCGTGCAGAAGGTCTTCATGCCGGGCATGCCGGTGCAGGCCAAGGCGGTGGCGATGCAGCCGCCGGCCGCCGCACCGGGCCGCGATGCTACCGCCGCGCTGAACCACTGATCCGCCGTCTCCTGATCCAAGTTTCCGCTTAGCTGCCGGCGCCAGCGGCAGCCTTCCCTGCCTTCGTCATTTTGACGAGGGGCAGGGCGGCTGTTGCCCGTCGGCGGCATTTCCCAGGAATTCCTCCATGGACTTTTCCCGTTTCTTCATCGACAGGCCGATCTTCGCGGCGGTGCTGTCGATCGTGATCTTCGCCGCTGGCCTGATCTCGATCCCGTTGCTGCCGATCGGCGAGTACCCCGAAGTGGTGCCGCCGTCGGTGGTCGTGCGCACGGTCTACCCGGGCGCCAACCCCAAGGTCATCGCTGAAACCGTGGCCACCCCGCTGGAAGAGGCGATCAACGGCGTCGAGGGCATGATGTACCTCAAGTCGGTGGCCGGCTCCGATGGCGTGCTGCAGATGACCGTCACCTTCCGCCCGGGCACCGACCCGGACGCGGCGGCGGTCAAGGTGCAGAACCGCGTGGCACAGGCGCAGGCGCGTCTGCCCGAGGACGTGCGCCGACAGGGTGTGACCACCCAGAAGCAGTCGCCGACCTTCCTGATGGTGGTGCACCTGACCTCGCCCAATGGCAAGTACGACACCCTGTACCTCCGCAACTACGCCCGCCTGCACGTCAAGGACGCGCTGGCCCGTATCCCGGGCGTGGGTGATGCGCAGATCTTCGGTGGTGGCGACTACGCCATGCGCGCCTGGCTGGACCCGGACAAGGTGGCCTCGCGCGGCCTGACCGCCAGCGACGTGGTTGCCGCCATGCGCGAGCAGAACGTGCAGGTCTCGGCCGGCCAGCTCGGGGCAGAACCGCTGCCCAACAGCCAGTTCCTGACCCTGATCAATGCCCAGGGCCGCTTGAAGTCCGAGAAGGAGTTCGGCGACATCGTGCTCAAGAGCGGCACCGATGGCGAGATCGTGCGCCTGTCCGATGTGGCCCGCGTTGAACTGGGCGCTGGCGACTACACCCTGCGCTCGCAGCTGGACGGCAAGAACGCGGTGGGCATCGGCATCTTCCAGGCACCGGGCGCCAACGCGCTGGAAATCCGTGATGCGGTCATCGGCACCATGGACGAGATGCAGAAGACCATGCCGGCCGACGTGAAGTACGAAGCGGTGTATGACACCACCATCTTCGTGCGTGACTCGATCAAGGCCGTGGTGTCCACCCTGCTCGAAGCCATCGCCCTGGTGGTGCTGGTGGTGATCCTGTTCCTGCAGACCTGGCGTGCCTCGATCATTCCGCTGATCGCCGTGCCGGTGTCGGTGGTGGGTACCTTCGCTGCGCTGTACCTGCTGGGCTTCTCGATCAACACACTGAGCCTGTTCGGCCTGGTGCTGGCGATCGGCATCGTGGTCGACGATGCGATCGTGGTGGTCGAAAACGTTGAACGCAACATCGAAGAAGGTCTTACCCCGCTCGCGGCGGCCCACCAGGCCATGCGCGAAGTGTCCGGTCCGATCATCGCGATCGCGCTGGTGCTGTGCGCCGTGTTCGTGCCGATGGCCTTCCTGTCCGGCGTCACCGGTCAGTTCTACAAGCAGTTCGCGGTCACCATCGCCATTTCCACGGTGATCTCGGCGATCAACTCGCTGACCCTGTCGCCGGCCCTGGCCGCGCGCCTGCTGAAGCCGCATGACGCTGCCAAGGATGCGCCGACGCGCCTCATCGACCGCCTGTTCGGCTGGGTGTTCCGTCCGTTCAACCGCTTCTTCAAGTCCAGCTCGGAGAAGTACGAGCGTGGTGTCTCGAAGATCCTTGGCCGTCGTGGCGCGGTGTTCGTGGTCTACGCGATCCTGCTGGTCGGTACCGGCATGATCTTCAAGCTTGTGCCGCCGGGCTTCATCCCGACCCAGGACAAGCTGTACCTGATCGCCGGCGTGAAGCTGCCGGAAGGCTCGTCGATCGCGCGTACCGATGAAATGCTGCGCAAGGTCGCCAAGATCGCCCAGGAAACCGATGGCGTTGCCCACACCATCTCGTTCCCGGGCCTGAACGCGCTGCAGTTCACCAACACGCCCAACACCGGCGTGGCGTTCATTCCGCTCAAGCCGTTCGCCGAGCGTCATGGCCGTACCGCTGCGCAGATCAATGCCGAGATCAACCAGAAGATCGCCGGGCTGCAGGAAGGCTTCGCCTTCGCGATGATGCCGCCGCCGATCCTGGGCCTGGGCAACGGCAACGGCTACCAGATGTTCATCCAGGACCGTGGCAACCTGGGCTACGGCGCGCTGCAGAATGCCGTGCAGGCGATGCAGGGCACCGTCGCGCAGACCCCGGGCATGGCCTTCCCGATCACCAGCTACCAGGCCAACGTGCCGCAGCTGGATGC
>DOKO01000464.1 GCA_003510825.1 Stenotrophomonas sp. | reverse complement strand
CGTCATGCCTAAATTTTTCATCGAACATCCAGTCTTCGCCTGGGTGGTTGCGATCCTGATCTCGCTCAGCGGCGTGATCGCGATCCTCAACCTCGGCGTCGAGTCCTACCCCAACATCGCCCCGCCGCAGGTGACCGTCCAGGCCACCTACCCGGGCGCGAGCGCGGACACCACTGAAAAATCGGTCACCCAGGTGATCGAGCAGCAGCTGACCGGTATCGATCACCTGCTGTACTTCAGCTCGTCCTCGTCCTCCAACGGCCGTGCGCAGATCACCCTGACCTTCGAGACCGGTACCGATCCGGACATCGCCCAGGTGCAGGTGCAGAACAAGGTATCGCTGGCCACGCCGCGCCTGCCTTCAGAAGTGACCCAGCAGGGCGTGGTGGTGGCCAAGGCCAACGCCGGCTTCCTGATGGTGGTCGGCCTGCGTTCGGATACCGGCACGATCAGCCGTGACGCCCTGAACGACATCGTCGGTTCGCGCGTGCTCGACCAGGTCTCGCGTATCCCCGGCGTCGGCAGCACCCAGCAGTTCGGTTCCGAGTACGCCATGAACATCTGGCTGAACCCGGAGAAGATGCAGGGCTACGGCCTGTCGGCCAGCGAAGTGCTGGCTGCCGTGCGCGCGCAGAACGTGCAGTTCGCCGCCGGTTCGCTGGGTTCGGATCCCTCGCCGGACGGCCACTTCACCGCCACCGTCTCGGCTGAAGGCCGCTTCAGCTCGCCGGAAGAGTTCGAGAACATCATCCTGCGCGCCAATGCCAACGGCTCGCGCGTGCTGCTCAAGGACATCGCCCGCGTCGCCTTCGGTGCCAACAACTACGGCTTCGATACCCAGTACAACGGCCAGGCCGCCGGTGCCTTCGCCATCCAGCTGCTGCCGGGCGCCAACGCCCTGAACGTGGCCGATGCCGTGCGCGCCAAGATGGACGAGCTGCAGCCGAGCTTCCCGGCCGGCGTCAGCTGGTTCTCGCCGTACGACAGCACCACCTTCGTCAAGATCTCCATCGAGGAAGTGGTCAAGACGCTGTTCGAAGCGGTGGTGCTGGTGTTCCTGGTGATGCTGATCTTCCTGCAGAACTTCCGCGCGACGATCATCCCCACCCTGGTCATCCCGGTGGCCCTGCTCGGTACCTTCCTGGGCATGTGGCTGATCGGCTTCACCATCAACCAGCTGACCCTGTTCGCGATGGTGCTGGCAATCGGCATCGTGGTCGATGACGCGATCGTGGTGATCGAGAACGTCGAACGCATCATGACCGAGGAAGGCCTGGCGCCGAAGCCGGCCACGCAGAAGGCGATGACCCAGATCACCGGCGCGGTGGTGGCGATCACCGTCGTGCTGGCCGCGGTGTTCATCCCCTCGGCCCTGCAGGGCGGTGCGGCCGGTGAGATCTACAAGCAGTTCGCGCTGACCATCGCCATCTCGATGGCGTTCTCCGCGTTCCTGGCGCTGGGCTTCACCCCGGCCCTGTGCGCGACCTTCCTGAAGCCGACCCACAACGACAACCCGAACATCGTCTACCGTACCTTCAACAAGTACTACGACAAGATCAGCGGGACCTACGTCGGCCACATCACCTCGGCGGTGAAGCATGCGCCGCGCTGGATGATCCTGGCGGTGGTGCTGACCGCGCTGTGCGGCTTCCTGTTCACCCGCATGCCGGGCAGCTTCCTGCCTGAAGAAGACCAGGGCTACGCACTGGCCATCGTGCAGCTGCCGCCGGGTTCGACCAAGGGCCAGACCAACGAAGTCTTCTCGCAGATGCGCGGCATCCTGAAGGACCAGGAAGGCTACGAAGGCCTGATGCAGATCGCTGGCTTCAGCTTCGTCGGTTCGGGCGAGAACGTCGGCATGGGCTTCATCCGCCTCAAGCCGTGGGCCGACCGCAAGGTCACCGTGCCCGAGTTCATCCAGAACATGAACGGCGCGTTCTACGGCATCAAGGAAGCGCAGATCTTCGTGGTCAACCTGCCGACCGTGCAGGGCCTGGGCCAGTTCGGCGGCTTCGACATGTGGCTGCAGGACCGTGGTGGCCAGGGCTACGAACAGCTGACGCAGGCGCGCAACATCCTGCTGGGCAAGGCCGCACAGGAAAGCGACAAGCTGGTCGGCGTGCGTCCGAACGGCCTGGAAAACGCCCCGCAGCTGTCGCTGCACGTTGATCGCGTGCAGGCGCAGTCGATGGGCATGTCGGTGTCGGACGTGTACAGCACCATCCAGCTGATGCTGGCCCCGGTGTACGTCAACGACTTCTTCTACCAGGGCCGCATCAAGCGCGTGACCATGCAGGCCGACGCGCCGTACCGCACCGGCCAGGAATCGCTGAAGAGCTTCTACAGCCCCTCCAGCCTGACCACCAATGCCGACGGCACCAACGCCATGATCCCGCTGAACACGGTGGTCAAGTCGGAATGGGTGTCGGCACCCCCATCGCTGAGCCGCTACAACGGTTACTCGGCCATCAACATCGTCGGCTCGCAGGCCCCGGGCAAGAGCTCGGGTGAAGCGATGACCGCGATGGAAGACATCGTCACCAACGACCTACCGGCCGGTTACGGCTATGACTGGTCGGGCATGTCCTACCAGGAAATCCTGGCGGGCAACGCGGCGACGCTGCTGCTGGTGCTGTCGGTGGTGGTGGTTTTCCTCTGCCTGGCCGCACTGTATGAAAGCTGGTCGATCCCGGTGGCCGTGCTGCTGGTCGTGCCGCTGGGCGTGCTGGGTGCCATCGGCCTGTCGATGATCCGTGGCCTGCCCAACGACATCTTCTTCAAGATCGGCATGATCACGGTGATCGGCCTGGCCGCGAAGAACGCGATCCTGATCGTGGAGTTCGCGGTGGAGCAGCGTGCAGCGGGCAAGACCCTGCGCGATGCCACCATCGAAGCGGCCCGCCTGCGTTTCCGCCCGATCCTGATGACCTCGTTCGCGTTCATCATGGGCGTGATCCCGATGGCCATCTCCACCGGCGCCGGCGCCAATTCCCGCCACGCCATCGGTACCGGCGTGATCGGCGGCATGCTGTTCGCCACCCTGCTGGGCCTGCTGATGATCCCGGTGTTCTTCGTGGTCGTGCGCCGCATGCTGGGCGACAAGCTGGATGAACCCTCCAAGGAGTTCATGGAGCGCCAGCGCGACGCGGAAGCCGCCCACCGTCCGGATCGTTGATCCGGCGGTAGGCTGGAATGAAAAGGCCCCGGAGCGATCCGGGGCCTTTTTTGTTGCCGCAACGCGGGGCCACAGCTGGCGCTCTTCACTGCGTGCCAACCAAGGTTGGCACCTACCAGAGCAGCAGGCACCGTCCATCAGCGCAGCAGCGCGATCACCGCACACACGGCCACGATCACCAGCGCCACCCACTGCATCGGCACGAAGAAGAAATGATGCGGCGCCGCTTCGCCCTTCTGTCGAGGCGCACGATTCAGCCACAGACCCAGCAGCACGTTCACGCCCGCGCCGATGCCACCGCCCAGCAGCACCTGCTGCAGCGGGATGTTGCCCTTCGGGCCGTCATGCGGGAAGAAGTACGCCAGCAGCAGGATCACCGCGATCGGTGTCACCAGCGTCATGAATCCCCAACCGCGATAGATCATCGTGCAGCTCCGTGCAAAGAGGGGCTGCATTGTAGGGGGGGCAACGGCGCGCGATTGCTTTCTGTAGAGCCGAGCCCATGCTCGGCTGCTCTTGCATTCTGTAGAGCCGAGCATGGGCTCGGCTCTACAGAAGGCCAAAGGCAAGGCGCATCCACGCATGGCGTGGATCTACTGCGCTGGAGCCGAGCATGGGCTCGGCGCGCATCCACATCCATCGGCCGCGCCGCCATTGCGGCGGCGCGTCGACTCGAACTCAGCGCAGGCCCGTCTCGTTGCGGGCAATCACCAGGCGCTGGATTTCCGAGGTGCCTTCGTAGATCTCGGTGATCTTGGCATCACGGAAGTAGCGCTCCAGCGGCATTTCCTTGGAATAGCCCATGCCGCCGTGGATCTGCACGGCCTGGTGGGTGATCCACATCGCGGCTTCCGAGGCAGTCAGCTTGGCGATGGCCGCTTCGTTGCTGAAGCGCTTGCCTTCGCCCTTCACCCACGCCGCGCGCAGGGTCAGCAGCAGGGCGGCGTCCAGCTTGCACTTCATGTCGGCGATCTTCGCCTGGGTCATCTGGAAGGTGCCGATGGCGGCGCCGAAGGCCTTGCGGTCCTTCACGTATTCCAGGGTCGCTTCATAGGCGGCACGGGCGATGCCGATGGCCTGCGAGGCGATGCCGATGCGGCCGGCGTCGAGCACGCCCATGGCGATCTTGAAGCCCTCACCTTCCTGGCCCAGCACGTCGTCAGCCTGGGCCACGTAGTCGTTGAACTCGATCTCGCAGGTGGCCGAGGCACGGATGCCCAGCTTCGGCTCGGTCTTGCCGCGGCCGAAGCCGGCGTTGTCGGTGTCGATCAGGAAGGCGGTGATGCCGCGCGCGCCCTTGTCCGGCTCGCTCATCGCGAACAGCACGATGTACTTGGCCACCGGGCCGGAGGTGATCCAGCTCTTCTTGCCGTTGATGACATAGGTGCCGTCGGCCTGCTTGACCGCGCGGCAGCGCATGGCCGTGGCATCCGAACCGGACTGCGGCTCGGTCAGGGCGAACGCACCGATGGCCTCGCCTTCGGCGATGGCGCGCACGTACTTCTGCTTCTGCGCCTCGCTACCATGGGTCAGGATGCCGTTGCAGAACAGCGAATTGTTGACCGACATGATGGTCGAGTGCGCAGCATCACCAGCGGCGACCTCTACCATCGCCAGCACGTAGGCCACCGGGTCCATGCCCGCGCCGCCGTACTCGGTCGGCACTTCGATGCCCATCAGGCCGTTTTCGCCCAGCAGGCGGATGTTTTCAAGCGGGAATTCGCCGGTGCGGTCATGGTGCTCCGCGCTCGGGGCGATCTTTTCCTGCGCGATGCGCCGCGCCACGTCCTGCAGCATCAACTGCTCTTCGGTAAAGCTGAAATCCACAACACCCTCCCAGGTACATGATGATAGGGGCCACGCACTGCGCGCCCAGGTGGCTCGATTGTACCGGGGCCGGGCAACGGCGGCTGACTTGGAGGGTGTTGCGGCTTGACCGGAACCGCTGCCGTCGGCGAATATATCTCTATATCGCGATAGGTAGATATTTATGGATCTCGAGGACTGGTCCGTCCGGCTGAAAGTGTTCGCCGACGCCACCCGGGTGCGCCTGCTGGCGCTGCTG
>DOKO01000463.1 GCA_003510825.1 Stenotrophomonas sp. | reverse complement strand
CGGTCACCTCGCTCAGGAAGCGCAGGCGGTTCTGCAGCGCGCCGCCGTAGCCGTCGGTGCGCTGGTTGGCCTGCGAATCGATGAACTGGTTGATCAGGTAGCCATTGGCACCATGCAGCTCCACACCATCAAAGCCTGCGGCCAGCGCATTGCGGGTGGCCTGCGCGTAGTCGGCGATGATGCCCGGAATCTCGTTTTCGGCCAGCGCGCGCGGCATCGAGTGCTGGATCATCTCGCCCACGCCCGCCTCGGGGCCGGCGCCGGTCGGGTCGACGAACACCTTCACACCCTCGGCCAGCAGCGCCGAGGACGAGACCGGCGCCGCGCCATCGGGCTGCAGGGCGACATGGGAGACACGACCGACGTGCCACAGCTGCGCGTAGATGCGGCCACCGGAGGCATGCACCGCGTCGGTCACCTGGCGCCAGCCCTGCACCTGTTCCTCGCTGTGGATGCCCGGGGTCCAGGCATAGCCCTGCCCCTGCGGGCTGATCTGGGTGCCTTCACTGACGATCAGGCCGGCACCGGCGCGCTGCGCGTAGTACTGCGCCATCTGCGCGGTGGCGACGTTGCCGGCGGCGGCCCGCGAACGGGTCATCGGCGGCATCACGATGCGGTTGGGCAGCGACAGCGGGCCCAGGGTGTGGGGGGTGAACAACATGGCGCATTCTCGTGCGGGGGGACTGCCCGCAAGAATGGGGATGAGCCGTGGCCCGCAACAGGCGCGGATGGGCAAAACAGTTGTGCCGTGGAGGCAAGGGTCGGGGTCGGATCCCTTTCCGCAGGAAAGGGCTCTGACCCCGTTTGTAGACCCCGGTTACAGCGTCGGCTCGATCTTCAACGCACCATGCGCCACCCGGTCATAACAGGTGCGCACCACATCCTCGCCGTACTTCAGCTCCAGCCGCCGCACGATGAAATGACCGCGCGCCATGTCCTGGTAGTAGTCGGTGAACATCGTATTGAGGGTGGCGCCAGCCGCGGCACCCACGATCGGCACCGCCTGCGCGGCGAACTTCTCGGTCACCACCACGCCGAAGCGCGCGGCCACCTTCTCCACCAGCTTGGCCAGCAGCTTGCCGGCCTCCTTCGGCGCCACGCCCAGGGTCAGGTCGCGGCCGGTCACCACGCGCCCGGCCAGCTCGGCCGACAGGTGGCGCATCACATCGGTGGTGAAGCCACGGGCCAGGTAGTAGCCGGTTTCGCTGGCATCGTCGCGCGGCGAGTTGCCACCCAGCGCGAACACCTCCAGACAGGCCTGACGGGTGCTGAAGTGGGCCAGGTCGAAGCCCTCGCTGCGGGCCACGTCGGCCACCGCGCGCATCATGATCGTGGTCGACACCGGCAGTTCGATGAACAACGCGGCGAAGCCGAACGCACCGCCCACCGCACCGGATGTGGCCGCCGCCAGCTTGTGCCAGCGGGTCGAGGCCGACTTGCCCGGCGTGTTGCCCATGCTCCACAGGGCGGCCTGCGCGGACTTCGACAGTGCCGCCTCGACCGCACCATGGATGCGCCCGGAAATGGCCTTGGGCAGGGCCTTCACCGCGAACTCCAGCGGCGTACCAACCAGATTGGCCATGCGCGCGGTGATCGTCGGCGCTTCCAGCAGGGCGACCGCCCGCTGCAGGTCAGCCCAGTCCTGGGCATCGTGGGCGATATCGCGGGGCAGCAGGATGGGCTCGTTCATGGGGCCGATCATAGCGCCGGCCAGTTGAACGTCTGGTGGTGGTCGCGTGGGCACGGGGCTATGATCGCCAAAGCCGCCCCATCTGCGGGGTGGCCTGGATGAACCATCACAAGGACGCGCCATGCACGCACGATTGCTGCTGCTCTGTACTCTTTTCCTGGCCGGGCTGGGCTGTTCAGGCACGCTGAAGGCCGAAGGCCGCTGCCCGCCGGGGCAATACCCCATCGGCAGCGCCAATGGTGTCATGGGGTGCGCCCCGATCCCGGGCGCCGGTGACGGCGGCGGCAGCTACGCCCCGCCCCCCTACATCCAGTCAGTGAAGATGGTTCCGCGCTGGGTCAGCTACGCGCGCTCGCCAGATGGCCTGGTGATGGGCTGGAGCGTTCGCCAGCACAAGGAACGAGCATCCGACAAGCAGGCACTGAAAGCTTGCAACAAGCGCAGCGGGCAGAAGTGCGAGATCGTCGCCAGGGTGACAAACCAACAGTGCGCCTATGCGATGGTCCACAGGGACACCGGCCAGCTTGAAGTCGTGCTGGGTACCGAGGTAATGGAGCTGCCCCAGGAAGTCGCGCAACGCTCATGCCCCAATGGCTGCCGGAACATCCAGTTCCAGTGCGCGCGACCGTTCGACGTGCACGACGGTGCGCCAACCTACGGGCCGAACTGGTATCCCTGAGGCGAAGCGCTTCGTTTCGACGCAGCGGTGCCGGCCAGTGGCCGGCACTACCGATCAGGCGGTCGGCAGACCCGACAGCGCGCCCATGAACTGGCGGTAGTGGCGCAGCTCGGCAATCGAGTCGTGCACGTCGCTCAGCGCGGTGTGGTTGCTGTTCTTGGCCAGGCCGGCGGCCACCGTCGGCGCCCAGCGCTTGGCCAGTTCCTTCACCGTGGACACGTCCAGGTTGCGGTAGTGGAAGTACTTTTCCAGGCGCGGCATCTGCCGGTGCAGGAAGCGGCGGTCCTGGCAGATCGAGTTGCCGCTCATCGGCGAAACGCCGGCCGGAATCCACTCCGCCAGGAAGTTCACGGTCTGCGCTTCGGCCTGGGCCAGGGTGGTGGTGCTGTCCAGCACGCGCTGCCACAGACCGGAACGACGGTGCTGGTTGCGGTTCCACTCATCCATCGCTTCCAGCGTTTCCAGCGGGTGGTGGATGGCGAATTCCGGGCCTTCGGCCAGCACGTTCAGCTGGGCATCGGTGACCACGGTGGCGATCTCGATGATCGAATCGTTGTCGGTATCCAACCCGGTCATTTCCAGGTCGATCCAGATCAGTCGTTCGTTGGCCGCGCCGTTCTCCACCATCGTGTCGCCTCGTTGCTGGGCAGGCAGGGCGCCCACCGGTAAAGGAAAGAGGCGCCCATCATACCCTTTCGCTGCTCAGGCCTCGCCGGCATGGTCTTCCAGCAGCAGCGGCGGCTTGCCGCGCTTGGCCCGGAAGTAATTGGTCAGGCGCAGGCTGGCTTCCTTGGCCAGCACGCCGCCGTGGATCTCCACACGGTGGTTGTGGCGGCCATCGCCCAGCAGGTTGAACACACTGCCGCAGGCACCGGTCTTGGGGTCGCTGGCGCCGTAGACCAGCCGCGCCACCCGCGCGTGCACGATGGCCATGGCGCACATCGCACACGGCTCCAGGGTCACGTACAGGGTGCTGCCGATCAGCCGGTGGTTGGCCAGTGCCTTCCCCCCCTCGCGCATCGCCACGATCTCGGCATGCGCGCTGGGGTCGTGCGAGGCGATGTTGAGGTTCCAGCCCTCGCCCAGCAGCTGGCCATCGGCGCCCACCAGCACCGCGCCCACCGGAATCTCGTCGAACTCGTGCTGCGCGCGTTCGGCCAGGGCCAGCGCGTGGCGCATCCAGTGTTCGTCGGCGTCGTGCACGGGCACGCCCAGGGTATCGGTCATGAGGGTTCTCGGCGTCAGGCAGTTCACGCGGCGGCAGTGTAGCGCGCTTCGGCCAATGCCGACCCGCAGGGGCCCGCGCCGCTAGAATGGCGTTTTCCGCAGCACCTTGAGCACGTCCATGAACACACTCCGCCCCTCGCGCGCCTCCGACGGCGATGCCGTTGTCGACCTCTGGCGCCGCGCCGTGGATGCCACCCACGATTTCCTCAGCGCCGAGGATCGCCGCGCCATCGATGCCGAAGTGGCCGGCTTCCTGCCGCAGGCACCGCTGCTGCTGGCCGTCGATGCCGAAGATCGGCCGCAGGGCTTCATGCTGCTCGATGGCAGCCACATGGAAGCACTGTTCATTGACCCGGCCGTGCACGGCCAGGGCATCGGCCGGCAGCTGGTCGAACACGCACTGGCCCAGCACAGCACGCTGACCACCGACGTCAACGCACAGAATGCACAGGCGCTGGGCTTCTACCTGCGCATGGGCTTTGTCGAAACCGGGCGTTCGGGAGTCGATTCGCAGGGCCGCCCCTACCCGCTCATCCATCTGCGCCACGGCGGCTGACGCCAGCGCGGGCGGACCGGCATGCTAGTGTCGATGCCCCTTCACTGCAGGAAGCAACACCTCATGGATGGAAGCACATTTGCAACGCTGGCGACGCTGGCACTCGCGATCATCTGGATCCTGGTGCCATTCGCGATCTTCGGCGTGCGCCGCCTGCTGGGCGAACTGCTGGCCGAACAGCGCCGCACCAATACTCTGCTGGAACACATCGGCGGTGACCGCATTCCGCCGCCGGAACCGGAACCCATGCCCTGGCGTGCGCCCTGACCGCAGCCCCCCCCCCCGCCCGCCTGCGTACTAGCCGGGCGGGCCGGCCTCGAACGCAGGTGAGTAACTGACCTCGCCGCGCGGCATCGGCGCCTGCAGCAGCAGCGCCTGGAAGTACTCCGCTGGCACGCCCGGCAGCACCACATCCGGCACGCAGTGGAAGCCGAAGCGGCCGTAAAAGGCAGGCTCGCCCAGCAGCACGCAGCCATGTGCACCGATGGCCTGCAACGCATCCAGTGCAGCCTGCATCAGCGCAGCGCCCACACCCTGCCCCTGATGTGGCGGGTCCACTGAAATCGGCCCCAGGCCGAACCACCCCTCGCTGCCATCGCTGATCGCCACCGGCGACACCGCCACGTGGCCGATCACCTGCCCGTCCTGCACAGCCACCTGCGAGACCACCAGTTCGCCGCGCTCGCGCAGCGCATCGACGATGTACTGCTCGGTGTGGCTGCTGTGCGCCGCATCCTTGAAGGCTGCCGCCGTCACCGCATGGATGGCCGCGATGTCGGCCGGCGTTTCAGCACGGATGGCGTAGGTCATGGCACGTTCGAACGTGGAGTGAGGGGGGGTGACAAGCATGCCTGCGATGCGCGCGTGCGGCACACAGCGGCCTGAGTTACCAATGTGAATTGACCAACCCCATCACGATTCGGCTGATCCATCGACGGAAAATGCCAATATCCCGGCACATTCACCGGAGAAGCGGTGGAATATCGTCAAGAAGCCGTCCCATAATCAAGACGTCCTGCTGCCAAGGAACGGAAACCTATCGTGTTTTCCCGTCGCACCGGCCATTACCAGGAACGTTCTTCGACAGGTCGGCTGATGACCTGTCATCCCCGCTTTCCACCCACCGCTTCCAGCGCCCGTTGGCGCAGCACCCTGCTGCTGCCGGGCACGCTGCTGCTGATGCTGGTTGCCTGCCGAACGGAGATCGCCATGACCCAGGAACTCGACCCCGCCGCCGCCGATGTCGCCCAGGGAGGGCGTGGCCTGGCCAAGCTCAACCCCTCGCCCAGCCGGGCCTACGAACTGGTACTGCGGCTGCAGAACGCACCGGGCGATTTCGCCTTCATCGAGGGCGTTGCCCAGTACGACGTCAGCAACGAGGACCAGTGCGGTTACATCGAACCGGAAACCGGCGTCGCTGCGCGCATCACCAGCCAGGAGCCGGTGACCCTGCGCAAGGTGGCCGATGGCGAATACCGCGGCACCGTCTACCTGGACCGCATGCTCGACGAGGACTACTACGGTCGCGGCGTCTGCAACTGGGTGTTCAGCGGCGCCGGGGCGATGCTCAAGGCGACCGGCGCCAACGGTGAGACACGCTTCCTGTCCTTCCTCGGCGCCGAGCCCTTCGTGCAGGGGCAGACCGAAACCCGGCACTACCCGCGTGGCGACTATCCCCGCGTGGCCGAGCTGCCCGACTACGGCGCTACCGGCCAGCAGGATCCCAGCCGCTTCCGCGCCGAGCTGCGCGACCAGCTGTTCTCCGCCTCGTTGACTGCCAACGAGGTGCGCCCGTGACCCTTACCAGCCAGGACTACGCCGCACTCTCCAGGGATGCCTACCGCGACGAACGGGTGGGCCGCCACGCGCCCGGCCAGGAACAACCGGTCCCGCTCAATGGCCACCCGTACCGTGTGCTGGAGCACGTCAACAACCGCCTCACCGGTTACCAGGGCACGATCTACCAGCGCGTGGACACCGACGAGATCGTGGTGGCGCACCGCGGCACCGACCAGATCGTGCGCGATGGCCTGCTCACCGATGCCGGCATGGTGGTGATGCGCCGCAACCTGCAGGCCGACGACGCACTGGAGCTGACCCGTCGCGCGCTCGAGTACGCCAACAAGCAAGGCCGCGATCTTGGCCACACGCCGGAGGTGACCGTCACCGGCCACTCGCTGGGCGGCACCCTGGCGCAGGTCTCCGCACACCACTTCAACCTCAAGGGCGAGACCTTCAACGCCTATGGCGCGGTCAGCTTGACGTACCGGGTTCCCGAAGGCGGCGACAACCTGATCAACCACGTCATGGCCGCCGATCCGGTGAGCTCAGCCTCCCAGCATTTCGGCCAGGTGCGCATGTACGCCACCGAAAAGGAGATCGACACGCTGGGCAACTGGGGCTTCAGCAACAGCCGCTTCCGCATGCTCATCCCCGACAGTGCGGTGGGTGCGGCGGCGTCCTCGCTGGGCTCGCACCAGCTGGACAACTTCCTCGGCAACGATTCGGTGTTGAACAAGCCGGAAAGCCAGGAGCTTGCGCGGCAGAACGCGAACATGATCAACGAGTACCGCGACGACGTCATCCGCATACGCCGCAGTATCACCATCGGCGCGCGTGGCATCACCGGCAACCTCTACGACCTGTACGACAATGCGCGCGGGCCGCTGCAGGCCGGCGAACCCGAAGCGCGCGACGCGGCAAAGGAAGGTCGCGCCAGCCTGGCCCACCCCGACCATGTCGGCAACCCGCTGTACAGCGATGCGCTGCGCGGCGTGCACGCGCAGGACGCTCGCGTGGGCCGCACACCGGATGCCGGCAGCGAGCGCCTGGCCGGTTCGCTGGCGGCGGAAATGCACGCGGCCGGCGGCCAGCGCATTGATGCGGTGGTGATGAGCAACGATGCGTCGCGCAGCTTCGCGGTGCAGGGCCAGGGCGGTGATCCCGGCCACCTGCGCGTTTCTGTCGACACCGCTGCGGCGATGAACACGCCGCTGGAGCAGAGCAGCCAGCGCGTGGAGCAGCTGGCCGCTCAGCAGCGCCAAGCACAGGACGCAGCGCTGGAGCAGTCGCAGCAGCACGCGCGCCCCCTGCACGCCTGAGCACGTCTACCCGGCCGACATACGGCGGCCGGGCCGGCCTCACATCGAACGGGAGCGCTGCTGTTCCTGTTCACGGCTGACCGCTTGTTCCTGCTGGCGGTCCTGCGCGGCAGCCAGCTGCTGGCTGCTCTGTTCCAACGGCTGCTGCGCGGCCTGCGCGCGATCAACAGAGGCACGCAGCATCGCCGGGTCGCCCATCGTGCCCTGTACCGCAAACAGCATGCGGCCATCGTTGCCGGCCACCACGTGATCGATCTGCTGCAGGCCGGCCTTCTGCGCGCTCACAGCCAGCGCACCGGCGGCATTGTCCAGTTCCCGGTCCGACTGCAGGCCACTGCGTGGTCCCAGCTGCTGCAACTGCATGCGCGCGTCATCGAACAGCCGGTTACCGGCAGCACCAGGCTGACCCGGCGCCTGGCCCAGTGACGCCTGCTCGCCAACGTCGCCATGTGCCAGCCGTTGCATCACGTCCGGGGTCAGCTTCTGCTGCCACGCATCGAAGCGGCGCAGCCGATCCTCAACGCCGTTCATCGCACCGTTGATGGCATACGTCGCCTCACGCACGCTTTCACGCGCGTGTTCGGGCACGTTGTTCTGCCACTGCCACACCGCGATGCGGCCGGCATGCTCAGGGCGCGCCGCCAGCTCGGGATGGTTGACCAGATCCAGGTCAAGCGCCTTGCCCGCGCGCTCGTAGTTGTCCTTGCCGGTCAGCGGCAGGTAGCCGCGCCCGTGATATCTCAGGGCGTCGCCCGGGGCATCGTTGCCCAGGCGGCCGCCATACATCAGCTCGGCCAGGTCATTCGGGCGCCCGCGCAATGCTTCCTGGCGCGCCGACTCCAGCGCGTCGTTGCCGCTGCGCCACGCCGCTTCGACCGGAATCTGCGAGGTCGCGCGGGTGTAGTTGAAACTCTCGTTGAGGCGGCTCAGGCCACGCGACTCGTGCCCCGCCTGCGCCATGAAGTTGGCCAGCTCGCGGGGGGAATCAATGCCGGCATCCGTCGCCTGCCGCAGCAGTTGCGACTCTCTATCCGTCGACACGGTGCAACTCCTGGATCGTCATCAGCGCGGATTCCATTCCGCCGGTTGGAGCCTGGTTCATGGCAGCGACACCTCGGCGACCGTGGCCGGGTCGAAGTCCTCGAACCGCACGCGCCCCAGTTCCTTTGCCGAGAATTCGCGGATGTTGGTCGCCTCGGTCTCGATGTCCACGACCTTGCGACGCACCGCATCGACCCAGCACGCACTCTCCGCCGGGGCAAAGCGGAAGGTGTAGGTACTGCTCCAGCGTTGGCGGCTGCCACCGTTGGTGATCACGCTGAAAGTGTCTTCCTCTACCATTGCATACGCAAAAGGATCCCCCGCCAGGCCACCGCGGGTCGAACACGGCACCAGCGTGTCGTTGCGCGCGGCCAGCTGCCAGCGGCCACCGCCATCACCGCGCAGCAACAGCAGCACCCGGTTGGGGCCGTGCTGGCCGGGCGACAGCCCTTCCGGAGACGGCTGGTCGATCACCAGCAACTGGTACTCGACGCCCTCGCCATTGCGCTCGCCCCTCACCGCTTCCAGCAGGTTCGCGCCGGAGGGAACAAATGCCAGGGCATCGTCCATGTGCGCGCCACTCCCCTTCTCCATCCCCAGCCACTCCTTCGAAAACGCCGCGTCGACCGCCATCGCGGATCATAGCGCCGGGTGTGGCGCGTCGGGGAAGCTGGCAAGCGTCACCCGTCGGGCGGGCGGGCACAGTCCTCATGGACGGGAAAGCTCCTGCAGTCGGCAGTACTGGCGCGTCATTTTTCTGACGCACAGCGAGCTTACCGCGAGCAGGTTCGATGCGTCGAAGGGTGTGCGATATGAAAAGCGCTATTGATCACAAAAAGAGCGCTCGATTGTCGATGGCCGCATGCCAGCGGATGAACAAAGCGCCCCGCGCTTCCACGCCTCAGCGGCAACCAAGGCAGCGTTCAATCCTCGACAAAGTACGGAACACTGCATGCGGCATACACCACCATGCAACTCTGCCCGCCGTCTTCGGCCTCGCACCGCCTGATCGAATCCTCTTTGGCCTTCTCGAGACTACCTGCCCGGGAAGCATTCAGGACACCGCCCCGAGCGTTCAACTGGGAGATATCCGGACCGGCGAGTGCTGCACATTGGTTGTGGTAGGCCAGAAGCACCTGGCAGTCGTTTCCTCCGGTCTGCACACATCGGGACACCGCGATCCGGCCCGCCTCTTCCTTCGTGGCTACGGACTCCACCACACCAATGGCGAGATTCGTATCCCGCGTTGGCTTCTCATCTTTTGCAATCGCACCCCATGTCGTCACCCAGTGGCCAGTCGCTTGCGCGCCGCCCTGCCCCGCCGCACCCGGGATGAGAGCACAACCACCTACGCCCTGATCGCCGATCGGATACTGGCCCGGAGGGCAACGACCCTCTGCCGCGGCGGAATCGATGCCTGCAACACACATGAGCAGGAGAAGAACCCATCGATAGCTAAGCAAATCGAACGTCCTGATCGCCACTGCACTTCTCCTTGAACTCATCTGCCATGTGTTGCACAACATCAGAAGACCGTGGCGTGGGACCCACCCCACACCCGACGTCCAGCGCGGTCGCCGCGACCTGCTCATGTGGTCACAGGACGGGAGTCACCCTTCCTGGAAGTATGCCTTGGTGCAGTCCGAATGGATCACCGTGCACTTCTGGCTTCCGGTGCCCCTGCACTCCTGGATCGCACGCTCCTGCGCCTGCTGCTTGGTCGCGCCTGTGCTGAACTTCACACCGTTGTGTGGACGCGCGGCGCCGACCGCGGCATAGCACTGGTTGTAGTAAGTAAAGACGACCCGACAATCCGTGGCACCGCCCAGCCCACATCGCTCGAGCGCTTGGCGCTCAGCGGAAGCCTTCGCCTGGTGCCCCGTGGCGGAGCCCGCATCACCGGTGGGAGAGCTGGCGACGGCGCCCCAGGTCTTCACCCAATAGCCTGGATTCTCCTCCGGCGCACTTTGCCCAGCACCGGGGATGGGTGCACAGCCGCCCACGCCCTGATCGCCGATTGGGTACTGGCCGGCTGGGCAGCGGCCCTCGGCCGCCGCGGAATCGACACCCGCAGTGCACGCAATGAAGATGAAAAGGCACGGGCTCCTGAGCAGACGGGAAACGCTCATCTCTACTCCACTCCTCTCAGCCGTCCTGGAAGAAGGGCTTGGTACAGTCCGAATGTACGAACGTACATTCCTGGCTTCCTGAGTTTCGACAATCCTGGGTCGCTCTTTCGAGCGCCTGCTCTTTGTTGGCACCCGCGTTGAACATCGTCCCGTTGTCGGGCCGGCCACTGCGGATCGACGCGTAGCACTGGTTGTAATAGGTGTACAGCACCTTGCAGTCCGTCGCTCCCCAATGACCGCATCGCTCGACCGCTTGACGCTCGGCCGACGCCTTGGCCTGGTGGCCGGTGGACGCACCCGCATCTCCGTTCATCGACCCCGCGACAGCCCCCCACGTCTTCACCCAATGACCGGGATTCTCTTCGGGCGCACCCTGGCCTGCACCCGGAACAGGAGCACAACCGCCTACGCCCTGATCGCCAATGGGGTATTGGCCCGGAGGGCAGCGCCCCTCGGCCATCGCCGGTCCGGCAAGCAGAAGGAGAAGCAGATAGATGACTGCAACAACAGGATTTGCGCTCTTCACACTACAGACCTCCGGGCTGCTGAAGGGATCTCGACTCAGTCCTCAAAGAACGCCGGGACCGCACACGCTGAGTACACGAGGATGCAGGACTGCCCGCCTTTCTCGGCTTCGCAACGCTCGATCGATAACTCCCGGGCCTTCTCAAGACTGCCCGCCCCAGAAGCGTTCAAGACGCCCCCACGACTACGCAGCTGCGCGATGTTCGGCCCAGCCAATGCCGCGCACTGGTTGTGATACGCCAGCAGAACGCTGCAATTGGTACCACCCAGCTTCTCACACTGCTGAAGCGCTACTCGCCGCGCTTCAGCTTCAGTAATTTTCGACTCAGCCACTCCAATTGCGGCATTTTTGCTCGTGTCGTGCCCAGCATCACTTGCGATCGCGCCCCATCGTGTTTCCCATCTTCCTGTTGGTGCGACATTGCCTCCTGACTGACCCGCGCCAGGAATGGGAGCGCAGCCGCCTACGCCCTGATCGCCGATCGGGTACTGGCCCGGAGGGCAGCGGCCCTCGGCTGCGGCGGGACTGATGCTCGCAACGCACAGCAGCAGGAAGAAGAGCCAGGAAATATGGAGCAAGCGGGAGATGCTCATTTCAGCTCCACTCCTCTCAACCTTCCTGGAAGAAAGGCTTGGTGCAGTCCGAATGGACGACTGCGCATTCCTGGCTTCCGGCATTTCTGCAATCCTGGATTGCTCGTTCCTGTGCCTGGGCCTTGGTTGCGCCAGAATTGAACTTCACACCGTTATCCGGCCGCTTCGCTCCGACAGCCGCGTAGCACTGGTTGTAATAGGTGTAGGTCACTTTGCAGTCGGTCGCGCCCCAATGACCGCAGCGCTCGATCGCTTGACGCTCTGCAGAGGCTTTGGCCTGGTGACCCGTCGCAGAGCCTGCGTCCCCATTTGCAGAACTTGCAAAGGCTCCCCAGGTCTTCACCCAGTGACCGGGATTCTCTTCAGGCGCACTTTGACCCGCGCCGGGGATCGGAGCACACCCACCCACGCCCTGATCGCCAATCGGATACTGGCCGGGAGGGCAACGGCCCTCGGCAGACGCAACGTCCATGCCTGATGCCCACATCAACGGAATCAGGATCCACGCATACCGGAACATGCTGACTCTGCTCACCTGGTCGCTCCTCCTTGAAACCATCTACATCGCTTGCAGCGGTCGCCCAATGAATGCCGTAGACGCACTGGGAAAATCCGGCCCTTCAACGTGACTGCAGTATGGCGTGTTGTCTCATCAGCTGGAACCGTCTTCACCCTTCCTGGAAGAAGGGCTTGGTGCAGTCAGAGTGGAAAACCGAACAGTCCTGGCTCCCGACGCCCCTGCAATCCTTGATCGCACGCTCTTGCGCCTGTTCCTTGGTCGCGCCGGTGTTGAACCTCATGCCGTTCTCAGGCCGAGTGGCCCGGACAACCGCATAGCACTGGTTGTAGTAGGTGAAAACAACAGCGCAGTCCGTTGCTCCACCCAGTCCGCAGCGTTCGACGGCCTGCCGCTCGGCGGCAGCCTTGGCTTGATGGCCCGTTGCAGAGCCCGCGTCGCCACCAGGAGAGCTGGCGACCGCCCCCCATGTTTTGGCCCAATACCCGGGATTCTCCTCCGGCGCGCCCTGCCCAGCACCGGGGATGGGAGCACAGCCACCTACCCCTTGATCACCAATCGGGTATTGGCCCGGAGGGCAGCGCCCTTCCGCGAATGCCGAACGGATGTTCAGGCCGGCCAGCAGGACAAGCACCAGGCAGAGGCACTTTGGAAAGTCGCTTGCATTCATCAGTTCGTTCGCTGGCTTCAGTTATGGGATGACAACCCCGCGGGCCGTCCGAATCAATTCTCAAAAAATTCGGGAACCGCACAGGCTGAATACACCAGGATGCACGACTGACCGCCCTCCGCCGATTGGCAATCTCTCATTGAGTTCGCTTTTGCCTTCTCAAGACTGCCGGCGCCAGCTGCCCTCAGTACTCCACCGCGGGTGCTCAGCTGTTCGATGGTAGGCCCCGCCAAGGCCGCGCATTGATTGTGATATGCAAGCAAAACCTGGCAATCCAGACCGCCCAGTTTCCTGCATTCCTCGAGAGCCACACCTCTTGCTTCGGCCTCGGTCTTCCTCGACTCGGCCACGCCAATTGCAGCCGTGCCTTGACGATCCTGAGTCGCGTGGTAAGCGATGGCACCCCATCGCTTTTCCCACCTTCCCGTCAGTGCGGCATCACCAGCCGACTGACCCGCTCCGGGGATGGGAGCGCAGCCACCCACGCCCTGATCGCCAATCGGATACTGGCCCGGAGGGCAGCGCCCTTCCGCGAATGCCGAACGGATGTGCAGGCCGACCAGCAGCACAAGCACCAGGCACAGACACTTCGGAAAGTCGCTTGCAGTCATCGCGCTCCGTCACATGCAGTTGTTGAACACCAACGGGCAGTACCTGGCGCCGCTGTCGACACAATCGCTTACTGCCGCCTCCTCCGCCTCGGGCAGAGTTTTGGCAACGCCCGCGAACGTCTGCACCACCTCGCTCCCCTTGCCACGGCTGCGTACCACCGCTGCGCACTGGCCAAGCGTAAAGGCAGCAACCACCTTGCAGTCGCCGGAGCCACACTGCTTGGCCGCTGTGTCACGCGCGTCCTGCTCGTTCACGCCCAGGTGGATGGCATACGCCTTGGGCGCGCTGCCGGCGGCAATCGCGCTCCAGGCCTGCGCCATGTTGGCGGCCGCGCGTCCATCCTTGGCCGTACCCGTGGATACGCCGCGTTTCTCAAGCGGTTTGGCGATGAACTCCGCAGCGCCGGGGAACGGTTCGAACCGGGGATCGGCCACCTTGCCCAGTACGTTCAACGACACGCGCTGGATGAAGCGCTCTGCCGCCTTGTACCCATGCTTCCAACCCGTGCAGAACGCCTGTTCGGGCGGGCTCGTGCAATCCCCACCTGCCGCAGAACAAGCCGCTTTCGCAGCAGCGCCCGCCTCCTGCTTGCTTCCGCCGTGCCCCAGGAACATCCCGCCCTGTCCGCTGTATGCCGGAGCCACACAGGTATTGGCAAAGGTGACTATCGGATAGCAGACACCCTTGCATGCCTTCATGGCGTTGGTGAGCGCATCGTCCTTGGTCTCGTCGTTGAGGTGAACATGCCACGATCCATCCTCGGTATTGACCACCAGTGATCCCCACCAGTCGCGTTTCGCATCCTTCCTCAGCTGCGCATTGCGGGCGACTGCAATGTTCCGCGCAATCTGGTCGGCGATGTAGTCCTCTTCGGTATACACATAGCTGCTGGCCTGCTGGCTCTGCTGCCACTGCACGTAGTTGTTGACGTTCTGCGCGTCCTGCTGCATCCGGGCTTGACGGCCATCCTGCGCTGCGGCCGGCAGCACTGCGCACGTCAGCACGGCCGCACCCAGCCAGCCCCAGCAGCGGTCAGAAGCAGTATTCACCCTGCACCCCGCACTTCTTTGCACCCGATGCCTGGCAACGGTCAAGCGCCCTGCTGCTCAACTCGCTTGTCTTGGTCTTGCGGCCATCAGCGGCCTCCACGAACGTCGCCCGGACATTCGGCTTGGCATCAGCATCGCTGGCGATGGCCATACAGTGGTGCCGGATCGGGAAACTGGCCAGGTCTTCGCAGCCACCCCATTTCTGATTGCAGTCACGCCTCGCCATCAGACGGGCCTCAACCTGCGATCCGCCAACGGCGGTCACCACCTGTTGCTTGCCATCACTGACGGCCATGCCGACATACATCTCCCTACCCTCAGGGATCTGCGCCGTCATGGTTCCGGGTGGGGGCAACCCCTCCAGGCCAGAGGCCTGCTGCTGTGCCAGGGCACCACCGGCCAAGGCCAGCTGGGCAAGCAATGCCCAACCCAGGTGATAAGTGCATTGCCGCATCACATTCTCCTTTCCTTGGCTAGCCCAAGCGGGCCGTGCGCTGCGCGCTCCACAGTACCTCGCCGCAGGATGGCGTGGTATCGGTGTTTTCCTACCTCGAACCGGCAAGCGATTTCCTGCCTCGCCTTCATCGCCCCCTGATAGCAGAAGACAGGGCTGAGGCAGGCCGGATCAGCTGCGCCTGGGCTCTCGTTCGTTGTTCCCTGCGCCGCGTCAATCAATGGTCTTTCTGCTCGAGATCCTCGGCACTTCTGAACATCTGACAAACATTCACCAGGACCAGATCCACACCGCACCTGAAGCTCAATCAGCACTTCCTGAAAATCTGTTCCGTGCAGTTCTGGTAGATCCCGGCACACGCCGCTGGCTGATCGCTCTGGCAGATTCCCTGCGCCATTTCGCCCGCACGCTCCAACGTTGAACCTGTACCAATTCCGGATCTGCCATTCCTGGCCGGTTGAAACACCGGCGTCTGACGTCGTCGGGGATACGGCGACGCCTCCCCAGGTTCTTATCCATTCACCCAGAGGTCTGGGAGCTGGCGACGGGCTCTGCTGCGAGACTCCACCGCCAGCGCCAGGAATTGGAGCGCATCCCTGCACACCTTGGCCTCCAATGGGATACATGCCAGAGGGGCACCCACCCTCTGCGAAGACCTTGCTTGATGCAAGCATCAACAGGCAAGTCGCCAGAAATAACACCGTCATGGGCTTCATCAGGGCCAACCTCTCTCGTCAAAAGCGCTCGAAACGCGGCTCACTGCAGTCGGAGTACACAATTTCGCATCGAACGCCTCCCGCTTCCTTGCAACCTTTAATAGAAAAATTGGAAGCATTCTCTACCGTCGGGCCGCCTCCAAAGAAAGAACCTGTGTTGGAACCCTTGGGCGTGGCAATCGCAGCGCACTGGTTTTCGTAAGAAAGCATGACCTTGCAGTCGTCTGCTCCCCAGGTTGCACACTGGGCTAACGCGACTTTTTCCGCCTCCCTCTTTGAGTCCTTTCCTTTTGAAACCCCGGTATCGCCCCCCTTGCCCATGGCCATGGCGCCCCACGTTTTATGCCATTTGCCCATGGGCCGCGGCGGAGGCGCAGGGAGCTGCTGGGAAGCCGATCCGCTCGCACCAGGAATAGGCGCACACCCCTGCACGCCTTGCCCGCCGATTGGGTACATGCCCGGCGGGCAACCGCCCTCGGCATGTGCGGTTCTGGCACACATCACTGCAACCAGCAGCAATGCGACAGCAAGGATCTTACCAATCATAATTCTCTCCTGAAGCTACGATCAGCGAACTGAGCGGCACGGATGGATTGCAGAACATTGGCGCTGCGCAGTGCTACACATGCATCAACAGTGCATCTGCAACTAGTACGCTTGGAACACTGGCTCAGAGCACTCGGTGTGCGAGATTGCGCAACGCGCTCCGCCCGTATCACTGCAACTTGCCAGTGCATTCTTCTTTGCTGTGTCCAGATCCACCGCCGTATTGACGGAGCCTCTGCCCTTTCCGGAACTCGGCACGGAGAATGCGACGCACTGGTTGTAGTAGGTGAGCGACGTCCTGCAGTCCCTGGCACCTTCCGACTCGCAGATGCGCCTCGCCTCGGACTCGGCCGCAGCCTCGCTCGTCTTGTTCGCCGACGTACCTACCAGATCAGACGTTGGCGACTGCACCACCGCTCCCCATCGGGTCAACCACTCACCTGAAGGCGTGCCCTGACCACCGGTGGGATAGTTGCCGGGCGGGCAGTTCCCTTCAGCGAATGCCGAAGCAGACGTGCAAGAGAAACAAGAGAAACCGCCAGTCCAGAGATCCGACTCATCCCGTACTCCATGTTTCGACACATGCATTGATGGCTTCAGCATACCCCAGCCACCAGCCTTGAAGCCTTGCACACAGGCTTTCCCTGTTCGCGAATGCGGCTGGTCCCCGTTGGCTCGCAGCCTGGTGCGCCTTCAGCCGCGTGCTTCCTTTCAGGCTGTGGAGCAGAGGTCAAAATTTCTCAAAGGTCGGCTCTGCGCAATCCGTGTAAAGAACCCTGCACTGCCCACCGCGCCCATCAACACAGGCCTGCTTGGCAGCACCGATCGCTTCATTCAAGGTCGGCCCGCGCCCCGCCCCCGTATGCGAGCCGTTGCCGGCCACAGTCGGCGCAAGCATCGCGGCACACTGATTTTTGTATGCGACCAGGACCTTACAGTCACGCGCCCCTTCACTGGAACACTTTCTGATCGCCTCCCGCTCCGCCCGCGCGCGGCTCGACTGGTTTTTGCCCGCCCCAATCAATTCAGTGCTTGGCGACTCCGCGATCGCGCCCCAGGTATCGTTCCAACGTCCACTGGGCCCCGTCGCAGCGGGTGCAGGCGCACCACCACCACCCGCACCTGGAATGGGCGCGCAGCCCTGAACCCCTTGTCCGCCGATTGGGTACATGCCCGGCGGGCAACTGCCCTCGGCATGTGCAATGTGGATCCACATCACTCCAACCAGGAGCAGGACGACAGCGAGAACTGGACGATTCATGACTTCCCTTGGAACCTACGATTGATAAACGCCACGAAATCCCTTGTCGCGCGAGGCCAACATCCATCAGCAGGTGGACGCTGCGCATGCAATCGAACCTCCGTCAATCCGTGTCAGAAGCGCTCAAACGTGGGTTCAGCACAGTCCGAGTAGAAAGGCTTGCAGGCATCGCCAGCACCGTCCTTGCATTCCTTCTGGGCGAGCGCGGTGGCCTCCTCCATCGTTGGGGCCTGCGCCATACCGGATTGGGTGCCGGGTCCAACAACTTTTGGGACAACCCAGGCGAAGCACTGATTTGAATAGGTCATCACGACCGTACAGTCCTTCGCGCCCTCCACGGCGCACTTCTTCAGCGCGGCTCGCTCCGCAGAACGGCGGGAAGTCTCTGCAGTTGCGGTCCCG